>CAYZUR010000066.1:0-8015 GCA_964481535.1 uncultured Spirochaetaceae bacterium
CTCCACTTATTAAGTCGTTGATTATCAACGGCTTATTTTATTTATAAGATAATTTGCGCTATAGACCCAACCGTATTTGAGTATGGTAGCCAAGCTACAATTATTCTTTCTAGCATCCCCTATCTCGATTGAGAAAAAGGGCCATAAATTATTCTTCAGCAGTGTTTCTTCACTACATCATTTGCAATAGTGGTATGCTAATTTTTATTGGTTACCTAAAATCAATCAAAGCGTATTCTGTTAAAATATCAGAAATTCATTCATGTATGATTTAATACGGTACTTTTATACATGATAAAATCACAGATAATTCCAAAATAAAGAGATCATTTCCTTCATCTTACTTGTAACTAAAGCAGTGTGAAAAGGATTACAAAATAGACGGACTTTTTATGCGCCAATGACGTATATTATTGTTATGGAATTTATCAAAACTAGCATTTTTACAAAACAAATTCAGGCACTGTTGAACGATGAATCTTACAGGTAATTGCAAAAATCTTTGATACTTATACCAACTTCAGGGGATGTAATCCCTGGTTCTGGAGGAATAAGAAAAATTAGATGGTCAGGAAATAACAGAGGAAAGCGTGGCGGCACAAGAATTTTATATTATTACCAACATACAGATGGGAAGTATCTGATGCTATATGCTTATTCGAAGAACACTATGGAGGACCTCACCAAATCACAATTGAAAAAGCTCTATGCTTTAGTGAAGGAGGAGATATTATGAATGAGAAAGATTTTGAATTATTAGTAGAAAGTGTAAAAGAAGGAGGTTCTATTCTTCGTAAAGAAAAGGAACCATCTAGGAAATTTGTCTTTTCGCCGTCAGACATAAAAGATATTCGAAAAAAAGCTCACACAACACAAACTGAGTTTGCTGACATGATTGGAGTAAGTGTAGGTACATTAAGGAACTGGGAACAAGGCAGACGCGTTCCTAACGGGCCAGCTCTTGCCCTATTAAAAATAGCCTCCGTGATTCCGCAACATATTAAAGATATTTTATCAACGTGATTAATCATTATGCTTATTTAGTTGGATTTACATTGCTATAGGCAAGAACCTCTAATAACCGGAAAATATCAACTGGTAGTGCAAACTATGTAAAAGCTGCCCATTTAGACGAAAAAATAAAAAGACTATTACAAATTATTTCATAAGACCCATATCAAAACCCGCCTTCTTATGAAAGTCTTGTTGGAAATTTACAAATACTTTGTTCTCATAGAATTACCATCCAACAGTAATTAGTGTATCAAGTAAGAGAAAAGGATAGTACCATCGCTCTTTTTAGCATGATCTCTCACTACGAACTTTGAGTATATAATAGTAATACTCACAACATGATATTTGTACTCATTTGCTCTCCTCATTGTCCTATCATTTAAGAGACATTATTCCATAAGTAACTACACTTCCAAATTTGTAGCACCTTTAATATTGTACAAGTTCTCATTGACTATACTCTACTGATAGTATAACTTCTTTTTATACGCACTATATATAGCGTTTTTTAAAAGGAGTTTATGTAAATGTATATAATAAAAAGAACAGGGAGAGAAGAAGTTTACACGAAAGTTAAGATACAAGAAGCGATGAATAAAGCATGCATCAGCACAGGAGTCGCTGTTGATGAGCAATTACTGATTTTGATGACATGTAGTGTTGAAAACGAGATCGCTTCATCCTATAAAAATGGAAATAGTGTAACTGTTGAACACGTTCAAGATATTGTTGAAAAGACATTAATGGCTAATGGACTTTTTGATGTAGCTAAACTCTATATTCTCTATAGAAATGAGCGAACAAAATTAAGAGAAGCAAGAAATCGCATTCTTGATGCTATACCTCACAATTGTGAAGAAGAAAAAACTACTCTTAGTGATGTATTAAAACAGATACAAAAAGATTATCCAGAGGAAAGTTATTCCCTTCATGACATGTATCAAAAATTTCATACATTTCACATACCAGGGGCTAATAGAGACACAACACTCAAAACATTAGTTCGCTCTGCCTTAGAACTCACTGTTCAAGAAGCCCCACACTGGGAATTCATATCTGCACGATTATCACTATTTCGTTTTAATGAACAACTAAACCCTTTATTGAAAAACCTCTCAATAGACTCATTGTACGATAAAATATCACATCTCACATCAATAGGCTTATATGGAGAGTACATTCTTGAATCTTATTCAAAAGAAGAGATTGATGAATTTGAAACCTACATGGATAAAGATAGGGACCTATTATTAACATATAGCTCTTTAGACCTACTACTACACAGATATGCAATCAAAACTCACAATCATGAAGTTCTTGAAACACCACAAGAGTTATTCCTCGGGATAGCTTTGCACCTAGCAATGAAAGAAACGGATAACAGAAGTACATGGGTTCGCTCCTTTTATGACATCCTTAGCCGCCTAGAAGTAACTGTTGCCACCCCAACCCTCTCAAATGCAAGGAAACCATTTCATCAGCTATCTTCTTGCTTTATTGATACTGTACCAGATTCTTTAGATGGAATTTACCGAAGCATAGATAACTTTGCTAAAGTATCTAAATTTGGAGGAGGAATGGGGCTCTACTTTGGGAAAATTCGGGCAACAGGAAGCACTATCCGAGGATTTAAAGGAGTTGGAGGAGGTGTTATTAGGTGGATAAAATTAGCTAATGATACAGCAGTTGCAGTAGATCAATTAGGAGTTCGTCAGGGCTCTGTTGCCGTCTATTTAGATGCATGGCACAAAGATTTACCAGAGTTTTTGAGTATGAAAACAAATAATGGGGATGACAGAATGAAAGCACATGATGTGTTTCCAGCAGTATGTTATCCTGATCTATTTTGGAAAACAGTTCGTGATGACATGGACGCTATGTGGAACCTCTTTTGCCCTCATGAAGTATTAACTCTAAAAGGATACTCACTTGAAGATAGTTGGGGACAAGAGTGGGAAGAAAAGTACAATGATTGTGTGAATGATGAGAATCTCAGTAGACGCCAAATTCCTATAAAAGATCTTGTGAGACTTATTATTAAATCAGCAGTAGAAACAGGAACTCCTTTTGCTTTTAATAGAGATGCAGTAAACAGAATGAACCCTAATGGACATAAAGGCATTATCTACAGTTCCAATCTTTGTACTGAAATTGCTCAAAATATGAGTCCTATTGAACTATTAAGAGAAGAGATTAAAACAGAAGATGGCGATATGATAGTTGTAGAGACAACTCGACCAGGAGATTTTGTTGTGTGTAACTTAGCATCTCTTGTTCTAGGAAATATTGACCTAGAAACAGAAGGTGAGTTAGAACGCATCACAAAAGTGGCAATTAGAGCCCTCGATAATGTTATTGACCTTAACTATTATCCTGTTCCCTATGCGAAGATCACTAATCAAAAATATCGAGCATTAGGACTTGGCGTGAGTGGCTACCACCATGCGCTTGTAAAAGCTAATATTCAATGGGAACATGATGAACACCTATTTTATGCTGATAAGCTATTTGAAAGAATAAACTTTTCAGCAATCTGGGCAAGTAATTCAATAGCAATTGAAAAAGGGTCATACCAACACTTCGAAGGATCTGACTGGCACACAGGGGCTTTCTTTGACAAAAGATCCTATACAGGAGACGCTTGGGCTTCATTACGATCATCTGTTGCAAAGAACGGGATGAGAAATGGGTACCTCCTTGCCGTAGCTCCAACAAGTTCTACTTCCATTGTAGCTGGCACCACTGCAGGGATAGATCCCGTAATGAAGAGATACTTCTTAGAAGAAAAAAAAGGACTCACTGTTCCTCGGGTTGCTCCTGGATTAAATAATGAAACATTCTTACTCTACAAGAATGCTCATGTAATTGATCAGCATTGGTCCCTAAAAGCAGCTGGAATTAGACAGAGGCATATAGACCAAGGACAATCACTGAATATTTACATCACTACAGAGTTCTCGCTACGCCAAGTACTTGACCTTTATATTGCTGGGTGGGAAGCTGGAGTGAAAACAATCTATTACATCAGAGCACAATCATTAGAAATTGAAGAATGTGAAAGTTGCATGGCATAAGGAGATTATGAGACTATGAGTAAAACATTAACAAGGAAACCTCTATTCAACGCAGACGGAGATATAGATGTAACAAAGAGGAGAATGATTGGGGGAAACACGACAAACCTCAATGATTTTAATAATCTAAAGTACCCTTGGGTCAGTGAATGGTATCGTCATGCCATGAACAACTTTTGGATTCCAGAAGAGATCAACTTACAACACGATGTAAAAGAATATAGACTGCTAAGTCCTCAAGAAAGAATCGCTTTTGACAAAATCCTCTCATTCCTTATATTTCTCGACAGTATTCAAACAGCAAATATCCCATCGTTTGGACAATACATCACTGCAAATGAAGTGAACCTTTGCTTAACAATTCATGCATTTCAAGAGGCCGTCCACTCTCAAAGTTATAGTTATATGCTCGACTCTATTTGTTCTCCAGAGGAGAGAAATGATATTCTCTATCAGTGGAAAAACGATGAACACCTACTGGCAAGAAATAAATTTATTGGAGATTTATACAATGAATTCCAAATTGATCAAGATCCTTTTGTCTTAGTGAAAACAGCAGTAGCAAATTATATCTTAGAAGGAATTTACTTCTTTAGTGGTTTCATGTTTTTCTATAATTTAGGAAGAAATGGGAAAATGGGAGGCTCTGTTCAAGAAATTCGCTATATTAACAGAGATGAGAATACTCACCTACTCCTTTTTAGATCGATCATCTTAGAATTAAAAAAAGAGATGCCAGAACTCTTTACCCCCCAACACGTAGAAGTATATAGAGATATGATTAGAGAAGGGGTCGAGCAAGAAATTAAGTGGGGGCACTATGTAATAGGAGATAATATCCCTGGCCTTAATAAAGAAATGATTACTACCTATATACAATACTTAGGGAACCTACGGGCAAATGGACTTGGTTTTGAGATGCTATATGAAGGGGGAAGAAAAGAACCAGCCTCCTCTGCATGGATTAATCAGTACAGTAATGCCAATATGATTAAAACAGACTTCTTTGAAGCAAAACCAACTGCTTACACGAAATCAACTGCCTTAAAGGATGATCTATAAAAACACCTGTAAAATGAGGGTAATCTTTTTCCTACCAACCAATAGGTGTATTCATTTTTGATTGGTAGGGTGGTGCCTCCCTCTACGAGTTATTCTTTTGTTCATTATTGTATTTGTCAATTTAACACACTATACATCTCATATATAAGAATTGAGTGGATAGATGGGCTAATGGTATTTCCCTCTTTGTGTGTCATTGACTTGAATAGTCAAAATATGTAAATCTGCTTTTATAGCGTTACTACATAATTATTTCTACATAATTGTGATAATAACATCTAATTTTTGTAAGGGAAAATATACATGGTCATCGTCTATTTACTCATATCTATAGGATCATCAATTGTTGGAGCTATTAGTGGTATAGGGGGCGGGGTTATTATTAAACCTACTCTCGATATTTTTAGCACCTACAATGTGAGTGTGATTAGCTTCTTATCTGGTAATACAGTACTCGCAATGACTATCTCCTCTCTAATAAGAGGGAGAAATTCTGAAATAAAATTAGATAAAAAGATTGGCTCACTTCTCGCATTTGGCGGAATAATAGGTGGATTAATAGGAAAATATCTTTTTGATGTCATTCGTGTAGGTTTTGCTAATGATGCCGTGATAGGCTCAATACAATCAATTTCTTTAGCCCTATTAACACTTTCAGTCCTCTTTTTTACAATATTTAAGAACAAGATTCCGTCGTATAATTTTACCAATGCATTTGCTTCTCTCTGTATTGGAATTCTATTGGGCTCTGTTGCTTCCTTTTTAGGAATAGGTGGTGGCCCTATTAATTTAGCTGTTCTGTACCTATTTTTCTCAATGGATTCTAAAACAGCAGCACTAAATTCTATCTATATCATATTCTTCTCTCAAGCAACTACTCTCATCTTTACTATTGTTTCTGGCAATGTTCCCTCCTTCCCCCCACTTGTATTAGTGTTGATGATATGCGGAGGAATTAGTGGAGGGTTAATTGGATCTGAACTGAAAAAAAAGATGAATAACCATCAGGTAGATATTCTTTTTAGTATCGTGATGGCTATTATTATCATAATTAGTACTTATAATTTCATTTCGTATCTTTCAATTCAATAGAATGATCTATTGCCCATAATAGGCATCTTTTCCATGTTTCCTTTGAAAGTGTTTATCACAAAGATAGGAAGGAAGTGGTGCTATATTGGGATTAATAAGACGAGTCATATAGGCCATCTTACACACTTCCTCTAGCACAACTGCATTATAGACACTACTAAGGGCATCTTTTCCAAAAGTAAAGGGACCGTGGCCTGCAACGAGTACCATCTGCTCTTGAAGAGGGTTTCGTCCTTTAAATGCTTCTACTATCATCATCCCAGTTTCATATTCATAGTTACCCACTACCTGCTCTTCACTCATCATTGCAGTTAATGGGATATTCTTATGGGTATGGTCTGCGTGGGTAGTTCCAAGAATTGGTACTTCAATTCTTGCTTGTGCCCATGCACATGCATGAGGAGAGTGGGTGTGAGTAATACCAAAGATTCCTTCAAAATCTCGATACAGTACTCTGTGGGTGTGCATATCAGAAGAGGGCCTTAATGCACCACTTACGGTATTGCCATCAAGGTCTACAACAACCATCTTATCGGGTGTGAGTTTATCGTATGGAACACCAGAAGGTTTTATTGCAAAAACTCCCAATGAAGAGTCAAAAGCAGAAACATTACCCCATGTAAAAAGGGCTAATTTATGGGCAGGAATTTCCATGTTTGCTTCATAACAGAGCACTTTTAATTCTTTATATGTATCTTTCATATATACCACCTTGTAAAATATTAACTTGATTCCCTCACAATTAAGGAAGGGGGAAATGAGAAGTGATTCTCCTCAAGAATTTCATTATTAGTGAGTTTGTCAATTAATTCAACCGCTTTATCACACATAGCTTCATATGGTTGAGCGATTGTTGTAATGCTCGGGTACATATAGGCACCGAACTGTACATTATCCATTCCTACAATTGAGATATCTTGAGGAATTCTCTTGTTGTGATGAAGGAGTGTAGAAAGAGCTCCTGCAGCAATAAGATCATTTTGACCCCATAGGCCATCAAATTCTAAATTGTTTTCAAGAAAGTTTAGTACTCCATCAACACCAGCTTGATAAGAAAATCCCCCTTGATAGATGAGTTTTCTTGAGACCTCAATATCATATTTTCTAAGAGTATCAATAAATCCTTGATGCCGCTCTCTACTTAAACTTATATTAAACATCCCTGTAATCGTAGCTATATTCTTTCTTCCACAACTAATAAGGTGTTTAGCGGCTAGAGTACCTGCAAAATAGTTATCAATTGTAATGTTTGGAATATATTCATTATTAAATGCTCTGTCGAGAACGATCATTGGCACTTTTGTCGTTTTTGTGACATTAACGATATGAGATTCATCAGAAACTCTTATAAAGATGATGCCATTAATTGACTGTCGAACAAGTTTATCAACAATGTGAGCTTCAATTGCAATATTATTTTCTGTATTACAGACAATAGTGTTGAGACCTCGTTTAGCCGCGCTATCAACAATATATTTTATCACGAGACTAAACGACGGATTAGCAATATCAGGAACCAATAAGCCTATATTTTTAGTTGCTTTAAGGCGTAAACTTTGAGCAATGATGTTAGGTCTATAATTAACTAGTTCAATAGCTGCCTCGACTTTCTCTCTTGTTTCGGCAGATACAAATATTGTGTTATTCATTACCCGAGAAACTGTTGCAGGAGAGACTCCCGCAATTTCAGCTACTTCCTTAAGCGACGACATAGTGACTCCTGTGGGAGTGAGAATAGAAAATTCTATTCTCACTGTGTGTGTTTTTTATAGT
>CAYZUR010000067.1:0-2652 GCA_964481535.1 uncultured Spirochaetaceae bacterium
ATTGAAAATAATCTTAATCTATTAGCAAAAGAGGTAGGAATCAGTGGATGGGATATTCGTTATCTCAATGCAATTAGACCAGGAGAAGAACTTCCTAATGGGCAAATAGCTGATGCAAATACTGCTTTTGCTCAAACCCTCCTTGCAGTGAAAGAAGAATATGAGAATCATCCACGAAGTGGCATTGCAAGTGCTTTTAAAAATAGTGGCTTTGGTGTGGGAGTTCCCGACATAGGAAGGTGTACGTTATCAATTGAGAACAATATATTGCATATAAGAACTTCCGCTGCCTGTATGGGACAAGGAATTGCTACTGTTGCAACCCAGATAGTTATTGAAACAACTAGACTCCGCCCTGAGCAAATTATATGTGAAGGGGCAGATACCAGGCGTACACCAGACTCTGGAACAAGTACCGCTTCCCGTCAAACAGTAATCACAGGAGAAGCAATACGACGTGTATCGACTCAATTAAAGAAAGAATTAGATAGTGGAAAAACCCTACAAGATCTTGAAGGGAAACAATACTATGATGAATTTACTTCAATAACAGATCCAATGGGATCACTCAAAGCAAACCCCAAAAGCCACATTGCCTATAGTTACTCAACTCAAGTTGTTTTTTTAGATGAAAAAGGAAAAGTAGAGAAAGTAACTGCTTCTGTGGATGTTGGGAAAGTGGTAAATCCTACCGCAGTTGAAGGTCAAGTTGAAGGGGGAGTAGTCATGGGACTTGGATATGCTCTTAGGGAGGACTACCCTATTGTGGACGGAATTCCTAAAGTAAAATATGGGACACTTGGGCTTTTTAGAGCAACAGAGGCGCCGCCTATTCAAACAATCACTGTAGAAAGTGAAAATTTAGCGCTTGAAGCATATGGGGCAAAAGGAATTGGAGAGTTAAGCACTATTGCAACAGCTCCTGCTGTGCAAGATGCGTATACTAAATTTGACAATATCTTTAGAACAAAGCTTCCACTCGAACACACTGCCTATAAGAAGTAAAAGGAATTAATTTCTATTCGCTTCAACTTCTTTTTTAGCTCCCTCTAAGCCAACCATAAGTAAGCTTAAGAGGGATGCTTCTATTTTCTTGTTTGGGTGAGATACTTTTTCTGTTAGTTCATTATATTCTTGTGGTGGGCGTTTCGCTAAATTTACAATGAGTCTTTTGTCTAACACTCTGTATGGAGGAAGGTTTAATTCTTTGGCAAGCATGTCACGGGATTCGAATATCCACTTCAGGTAAATAATCTCTTCCTTATTCATCTTTTTAAATCCTGGAAGTTTTTTCCAACCAGGAACAATAAACTTTTTTACTTTAGCTGCACTCTGCTGAATTACTCTATCTTCTTCAACTAATCCTAAAGATGAGATCTGTGCTGCTAAATATTCTTTTATTGCAAATAAGAATTCTACATCTTTCAAGGCATATTCCACCAACTTCTCTGTAATGGGACGAGTAAGCCAATTCGCTTTTTGAAACCCTTTTTTTCCACTACTCGCTTCTTCATGAGTAATTTTTGCAATAAGGGCACTCAAATTTCCACTAAACCCAATTAACGAAGCTGCAAGGGCTACATCATAGACCCCTCTCATCTCAATATTGTATTGCTTATAGACAAGGGAAGCATCACTTGATGAGTCAAACATGATTTTTTCAATTGCAGGATCAGTAAAAAAATTAGTAAAAAGAGCAGGTGAAACACGAAAAGGGTCAATGAGGAAATAATGTGTTCCATCAAAGAGTTGGATGAGGCACAAATGTTCCCCATAGATGTGTAAATTAAATTCACCCTCAAAATCAATTGCGAAAGAAGAAATCCCTTTTTCATTCCATAAGGCTATCTGTTTCGTATATTTTTCATCACTGTCGATCATTACATAGGTATACATATCACTCACTATAACAGAAACTCATCCTTTAAGTGGAATTTTTTAGCGAGATTATGCTATTATCTTATCTTAGTACCATAAAGAGGAATCATATATGAATATTAGACGTGAAAAAGCAATTGAATTATTTCTTAGACTTATCTCTATAAACTCACCATCAGGGGATGAACAAAACGTGAGAGACTTTGTAGTAAACTACCTCACATCCCTTAACATTAGTGTCAAAGTTGACTCATATGGCAACGTAGTAGCATACCCTTCAAGTGATTACTCTACTGAGGTAATCCTCTTTGCGACTCATCTTGATACAGTCCCTAATGCCGTAGATGTGAAGGCAATACGAGATGATAAAAGGATCTATACTGATGGAACGAGTGCCCTTGGAGCAGATGATAAATCTGCTGTAGCTTCAATTCTTGTTGCAATCGAAGACATTATTGAGAACAAAATTGAGACCCATCCTATTGTCCTTCTTTTTAGTGTTGAAGAAGAAACAGGCTTAGACGGGGT
This sequence comes from uncultured Spirochaetaceae bacterium, assembly GCA_964481535.1. Lineage (GTDB taxonomy): Bacteria > Spirochaetota > Spirochaetia > Sphaerochaetales > Sphaerochaetaceae > SABI01. The sequence continues at coordinate 2,407 of CAYZUR010000067.1, forward strand.
AAAGCACCTCGACAGGTCTCTTTTACCACCTATTAAGTATGCCTATATACCAGATGCTCAACTTGATATCGGACATGTCGTCATTCAGTCTCCCGCTAAATTAGACGCTCATATCATCTTTAAGGGAAAAGCAGCTCACGCTGGGTTTAACCCAGAGACAGGAATTAGTGCAATTTCTTTAGCATCTCGGGCAATAGATCAGATGAAGCTATTAAGAATAGATGAAAATACAACTGCTAATATTGG
>CAYZUR010000067.1:2752-7966 GCA_964481535.1 uncultured Spirochaetaceae bacterium
CCCTACAAAGCAACACAAAGTGGAGGAGGATCAGACTCCAATATCTTAAGAGGGTATGGAATTGATGCCATCACTCTCGCAAGTGGCTACACCAAGGCACATAGTGTTGAAGAATCTATTCCTATAGAGTCCTTTGATACTCTTACTGAATTGATTATTACATTAGCAAAGAAATAGGAGCAATTAGGCAAGATATGATAAAGAACGTTTCAATTATAGGCCTTGGTGCTGTTGGTGCAATATATGCAAAAAGATTAGATGAATATCTTGGCAAGGAACATGTATCTGTCCTCGTAGATGCCTCTCGAGAAGAGCGCTATTGTAACGATGGCGTTTTTCTTAATGGAGAAAAGAAAGAGTTTAATTACCTTAATTTTCAAGAGATTAAAAAGCCAAGTGACCTCATTATTATAGCAACGAAAAATAATCACCTGATTGAAGTATTACCCCTCATAAAAAAAGCAGCAGGGAAAGAGACCACTATCATCTCTCTATTAAATGGGATTGATAGTGAAAAAATTCTAGAAGAAAATTTCAAGGAATCCCACACACTCTATGCTTTTACAACAGCGATTGATTCAACTCGTGTTAATAATAGAATAGACTTTTCTACTGAAGGTATGATTATCATGGGAGAAAAAGATAACAACAAAAGTGATAAAATCATTGAAGTAGCAACTCTTTTTGAAAAAGCATATATTACCTACCGTATAGCAGATAATATCCACACCGAAATGTGGGCAAAATATATGGTGAATGTAAGCATTAATACCATTAGTGCAATAACTCGAGCCAATTATGGCTTTTGTGTTGGAGTAAAGGCGATTAAACACCTCATTATCGAGACACAAAAAGAGATGATAGCCTTAGCTGAAAAAGAGGGTATTGTTGGCCTTGATGAATCTTTTATAGACCATTATCAAAACATCTTCTCAAACTTAGAAAAAAGTGGGAAAACGAGTATGCTTCAAGATATTGAAGCCGGGAGAGTAAGTGAAAATAGATGGTTTTGTATTGCAGCAAGTAATTTAGCTAAAAAGCATAACCTCCCCACTCCCCTTATTGATACCTTAGGACTCTTATTAGCGGGCATCGATACCATTCACCAATTCGCCTAGTTTCTTTACTTCTTCTTCCCAAAGAGAGACAAACTCTTGGGGAAAAGTGGGCTTAGCTAAAGAGCCAAAACTAAGAGTCTTTGCAAGTATTTCACTATAGTGGGTGGTGGGAACCTCTAGTGTTACCACTAATTCACCATTATCGAAACGTTCAGTGTATATTTGCTCTTTATGCCACACTTGATTCTTCATTGTGTGCGATGCGGGTGAATAGATTTCAATTCCAACTTTAAAAGCATCTTCCCCATTAAAGATTCCAAACCCCGATGACAAATAAGACTCAACTCTTTTTTCAAGGTCACGAGTAGCAATAGAGAGACTTGTTGGCATAATACTTTGAATGCGGCCAAGGTGGAAACTTCTCAAATCTTGCTTCGTTAAGTCAAAGGCAATCATATACCACTTATTCGAGTAAGAGATGAGTTTAAGTGGTTCTACTGTTCGAATAGAGGGAATATTTTGAGCATTAAGGTATGCAATAGTAATGGCCATATTATCTTTAAGTGCAGTACAACACTCATTAAAAGTTGTGTAATCAGGGGGGTCTGCAATAGACGTGGTATAGGTTATTTTGTCGCTTATATCACGATAATCAGAACTCATAGCATTTTCAACAATCTTTAACGCTTCCTTGTCGATTAGTGGAAGCATATCTTTGTTTTGTAATATTGATTTAAGAAGAGAAAAAAAGATGAGAGCTTTTTCATTGCTATGCCGCAATAAAGAGGACTCTTTATTATAACGATACCCTTTCTTCGCATAATCGTAGATGAGAGGCATTCCAATTCGCTCCCTCATGTATTCGATATCACGCTTAATCTGTCTCTCACTATTTTCAAAGTACGTTGCAACTTCTCTCGTAGTCACAGCCCCTCTTTCTTGAATAGCTCTATCAATATATGAAATTCTTTCAAATTGGCTCATAAAGGTAGTATACAATAGAAATTTGAATATAGGGGAAAAAATACCCTACTTAGTATCATGTCAGTAGGGCGATAAGTAAAAAGGTAGCGGTGAGTTATTTTGCTGAAGTAAGGTTCTTTTCCATTACATCAAGCATATGATCTAATTCAGAAGGAAGTTTATCACCAAATTTTGGATAGTGATTTGCTCTGATATCACTTACTTCATCAAGCCAACCTTGTACGTCAACTTTGAGGAGTTCAGCCATATCGCTATCACTCACACCATCAGGGCGATCAATCGCGTCGAGAGTAGGCATAATACCAATTGGTGTGTCCACACTTTTAGCAGTTCCATCACATGCTTCAAATACCCATTTAAGGACACGTGAGTTTTCACCAAAACCAGGCCATAACCATTTGCCACTATCAGTTTTTCTAAACCAGTTAACATAGAAAATCTTAGGAAGATTATCATGTCCATGAGTTTTACCAATATTAATCCAATGTTGGAAATATTCACCCATATGGTATCCACAGAATGGAAGCATTGCAAAAGGATCTCGTCTAATAGTACCAGCTTTCAAGTCTAGTGCTGCAGCGGTAATTTCAGAACCAACAATTGATCCTAAAAATACTCCATGATTCCAATCTCTTGCTTGGTGTACAAGAGGAACTGTGTGAGGTCTTCTTCCTCCAAAAAGAATTGCATCTATCGGTACGCCATTTGGATCTTCCCATTCACTTGCAATACTTGGGCATTGGCTAGCAGGAGCAGTAAAACGAGCATTTGGATGAGATGCTGGAGCTTGTTCTTTATTGCCCTTATCTTGAGTCCATGTATTCTCTTTCCAATCAGTGAGAACACTAGGAGCATCGTATCCAATTCCTTCCCACCATACATCATTGTCTTTAGTTACTGCACAGTTAGTGAAGATTGAGTTCTCTTTTAATGAATGCATTGCGTTAGGGTTACTATCCATGCTAGTTCCAGGAGCTACTCCAAAGAATCCAGCTTCTGGGTTAATTGCATATAATTTACCGTCTGTTCCAAATTTCATCCAAGCAATGTCATCACCAATTGTTTCAACTTTCCAATCTTTAATTGTTGGAACAAGCATAGCAAGGTTTGTTTTTCCACAAGCTGAAGGGAATGCTGCTGCTACATATTTTTTCTTACCATTTGGGCTTGTAATTTTTAATATAAGCATATGCTCAGCTAACCATCCTTCATCTCGAGCAATTACCGATGCGATACGGAGGGCTAAACATTTTTTCCCAAGGAGAGCATTTCCACCATAGCCAGAACCATATGACCAGATTTGTCGAGTTTCTGGAAAGTGAGAAATAAATTTTTTATCAAGAGGAGCACATGGCCATTTACCATTATCGCTTTCCCCTTCTAACAAAGGTTTCCCTACACTATGAAGACATTGGACATACTCACCTTCACTGCCGAGTACATCAAGTACTGACAGTCCTACACGAGTCATAATCATCATGTTTGTTACAACGTATGCGCTGTCTGTAATTTCTACCCCGATTTTTGCAATAGTAGAACCAACCGGACCCATTGAAAATGGAATCACATATAAAGTTCTTCCTTTCATGCATCCATCATAAAGGCCTGTCATTGTTTCTTTTAGTTCTGTTGGGTCAATCCAGTTATTAGTTGGACCTGCTGCTTCTTTTGTTGCACTTGCAATATAGGTACGGTTTTCAACACGTGCTACATCACTTGGATCTGAGAAGAATGCAATACCACCAGGTTTCTTCTCTTCGTGCAATTTAATAGCTAGACCACTCTCTATCATCTCGCTCACTAAAGAGTCGTACTGAGCTTTGCTGCCATCAGCAATTACGACATCTTCTGGTTTGGTAAGTGCGACAACTTCGTCAATCCACTTCCTTAAATTCTCATGTTTAATTTCATGATACCTCATTGGTGCTCCTTCACATCAATGCACATATTACTTGTGTAATGATAAAATATTGAGGAAGGATATCTGTTTTTTTCACTTTTAGCAAGATGTCTTTTTTAGTAATTTTTTGCTATTTCAGGAAACTTATTTTTTATTAAATAATATCATGTACAACCACTTATTTTTATCCCTTTATTTGACCACAGGGAATCTTCATGATACACTTCATACAATTATTCTTACTATTTATGTAAAAAGAATCGCCTGAAAAAACAAGAGGGTAAAGATGGCCATTCAAGCAATAAGTCACTCAACTGCTCGCGTAGAAACAAAAGAAAAGTTAGCATATGGAATTGGGTGTTTTGGGCAGAACATGGCCTACTACTTTTTATCAAACTACATTCTTTTTTTCTACACAGATGTATTTTATATTCTCCCTGCAGCCGCAGGACTCATACTCCTCATTACAAAGATATGGGATGCTGTAAATGATCCTATTATGGGCATATTTGTCGATAGAACTCGCTCAAAATGGGGAAAATTTAGACCTTGGATTATCTTTACTCCAATTTTCTTTGTCCCTATAAGTATTCTGTGTTTTTCTGCACCAAACCTTACGTATGGGGGACGTATTATATGGGCATATGCTACATTTGTCTTATTTGATATCACATACACAGCAAGTGATGTTCCGTACTGGGCAATGAGTAGTTCTATCACAGCAGATACAACTGAGAGAAATTCTGTCGTGATGTATCCTCGCCTCGTAGCAACAGTAGCAATTGCGATTGCAACTGTTGGTACTCTCCCTCTTATTCGCTTCTTTGAAAACTTTTTGGGTCGGGGAACAAATGGAGATAGAGGCTACCAAATGACAGCTCTATTCTATGGCATTCTTACTGTTATCTCATTTGCTATTACTTTTTTCTTAGTAAAAGAAAGAGTTGTTATCCCAAGAAGTACTAAGCAAGCAACAAGTAACGACGTATTTACGACTCTTTTAAAAAACAAACCCCTCTTTTTACTTATCCTCAGTGGCCTCTTTGTAAATATGGCTAGTGGAGCAAAACTTTCCACATTGATCTATTATGCAAAGTATAATCTCGGCAATGAAATGTTAAATCCTCTCATCGCTGGAGTCAACATTCCCTTCATTCTATTAGGAATCGTTATTACCCCTATGCTTGCTAAGAAATTTGGAAAAAAGTTGACCTATATTATTCTTTTATGTGTGTTCTCTGTTGGAACTTTAGGATTTTATCTATCAGGATG
>CAYZUR010000068.1:0-7950 GCA_964481535.1 uncultured Spirochaetaceae bacterium
ATGAAACAGATTGCTATGCCGGTTGTATCAAATCATTTTGATACGCTGAACAACAAATTCTCTTTTAGCTTTTAAGAGATGATTACCCAAACTGTCGTGAGTTCGCTTACTTATTCTCATGTGTGACTAGTGCGTGAAATGAGAAGAAACACTTGCTCTCCTATAAAAGCTAAAAGAGAAATAACAATAGTGCCGCTAAGGACAAGGGCTGAGTTCCTGAGGGCAAGACCACTTATGATGATTGTTCCCAGTCCACCTCCTCCAATTATAGCTGCAATTGCTGCAGTACCCAGATTGAGGATATAACTATGACGAATACCTGTAAGAATCATAGGCCAAGCCCCTGGAAATTCCGCTATCAATAACTGTTGAAATGGGGTCATCCCCATTCCTTTAGCAGACTCTTTGACAGCATTATCAACACTTTGGAAACCAACAACTGTATTACCTAGAATAGGGAATAAAGAATAGAGAAAAAGTGCAAGTAAAGCAGGCTTCCATCCAAAACCCAACACTGGATAAGCGAGTATAATGACAGCCGCTGGGGGGAATGTTTGGATAAAAGCATTTAGCCTTAGAATAAGAACCTGAAAATCTTTACCCGCTTTACGAGTGACCCCTACTCCAATAAGGATTCCTACAAGTGACGCTAAAATGGTAGCAAGTAGCGTAATAGCAATATGTTCTGCTGTCATGAGGAGGATAGTTTTTCTAGGATGAACGTACTGCCCTTGGGAAGGAAATATAAATGAAAGGACAATTATTTGCACTTGTTCAAAAAATATGAATAACAGAAGTAAGAGAATCAGGAAACCAAGAACCCATATTCTCTTTGTAAGACCTATATCTTTTGTCAGATTAGAGGGTTTAGCCTTGACTGATTTGCTGGATAGTTTCAAACCTGACCTCCCCACACAGCCTTCCCTCTTCACACACAACAGCTAAAGATGGGAGTCCTAGGTTGATAATCTTCGATACACACTCTTTTAATGATGAGTACTGTTGAACTGTATTAACCCCAGTGACAATAGGTCTTTTGATAATCTTGTTTTCTATTCGAGCATAGCCTGCAACTGGCACATTATGCTCATCAACCTCCCAATAAGTGCTGTTCAAGCAGTCGTCTAGATACTTTTGTGCGTTTTCATCCCTACCAAATAGTGCATCTTCTAAGCATCGCTCTGCTGTAAATAGCGTTAAGCGCTGTAATGAACGATTAGGACCAAGAAAGCGTTGTACAAACTCATCTACAGGGGCAGCGAGGATTCGCTCAGGGGTATCATGTTGCACGATTTTTCCATCCTTCATGATGATTAGATAATCTGCAAGCCGTATAGCTTCATCAAGGTCATGGGTAACAAATACAACAGTTTTATGCAACTTACGTTGAATACGAATAAACTCATTTTGCAACTGTTCTCGATTAAGGGGATCTACAGCCCCAAAAGGCTCATCCATAAGGAGCATCGGGGGATCAGCACCCAAAGCACGAGCAAAACCTATTCTTTGAGCTTCTCCACCAGAGAGTTCATGAGGGTATTTCTTGCTATATATCTTTGGATCAAGGCGTACAAGGTTAAGCAGCGTATCAACACGCTCTGATTGTAACGCTTTTGGCCAGCCCAAAAGGCGGGGTACCAAATCAACATTCTCCATTACACTCAAGTGGGGCATTAAACCCACAGACTGAATAGCGTAGCCCATGCTTCGGCGCAATTGGGTCTCATCTAAACCCTGCAGTGATTCATCCTCGTAATTAATGACTCCTTTGTTAATCCTGACCAAGGCATTCATACACCGTAATGTAGTCGACTTTCCACATCCACTTGGACCGATAATCACAGTCACCCTATTAGCAGGAATTTGGAAAGAGACATCTTGTAATGCTTCAACCTTTCCGTAATTCACCCAAATATGCTCTAGGGACAAAAAGGTGTGGGTATCAAAGAGGATGGGGTGAGTAGTGTGTGATTGCGGTTTTATTTCTTTTATCATTGGTTCTCTCATCTAGATTCCTCTATTGTGTATATCCATTACCTAGAGCCTTAACTCTTAAGGAAGATGGAGTCGCCAGATGTATGAATATCTGGAAAATACGGTCACTAATAATGGTAAGGGCAATAATGAGCAACATGCCCAGCAGCACCATGTCAACAGAAGCTTGACCAAGGCCTTCGAATATTAACACTCCAAGTCCATCCCCTCCAATAAGCTTGGCAAGGGTTGCATTACCGATGGTTTGAATGAGTGCAACACGGATGCCATGAAGAACACCTACGGCAGATAAAGGAAAACGAACGATCTTCCAAACCTGCAAGGAGTTCATCCCCATTCCCTTTGAAGCTTGGATCACTGAATCCTCTACACTCGAAAATGCGGTGAAGCTATACCTAATTATTGGATACAGAGCGTAGGTACTCAAAGCTATAATAGCGGGAGTATTGCCAATACCCTTGATACCCATCTGCCTCAATAAAGGAAATGTTCTCGAGAGCATAGACAGTGGAGCTATAAGGAGGCCCAACAAAGCAATACCGGGGATAGTCTGTAGAATATTTAATAAAGGGAAGATAATCTTTTGAAAACGATTACTCATAAAGCTTGCTAAGGCAATAGGGACACCTATCACGATGCTGATACTTAGGCTTATGAACGTAATTTGAATGTGAGATAGCATCTCTTGGGTGATACGCTTTCCCAGGTTTCTCCCTTCAAGGACGATCCCCAATCTATCATAAAAGCCTTTTGATAAGAAAAGTATGATAATGGCAACTATAAGAGCTAAGCCTAGTAGATCATAAAACCTCAATTTTGATTTCATCAAGAAGATTACTATAACAGCAAAAAGGTAAATATACATTCCAGAAGCTGGACTATAGCGCGCAAAAGGACCTAGGCGCTCACTTACATCAGGGCCTACTATTACTAACACCATCAAAGGAAAAAACAATCCACTAATTCCACCAAGAAAAAGAGCTACTTCTGACATCCATTTCTTATTTAAAAAAGCATAAAGAATGATCAACAACAAAGGGAGTATAAGAAAATAGACACATTGAGGAGAGAGAGAGAATAGGCTGCTTCTCACCTCTTGGGATACCCTGTTTGCACGGGCAATGTAAAAGGGAAAGAAAAAACTTAACAAAAAGAGTGGAAGAACCACTGATGCGAGTTTTTGTTGGAATGTGAATTGGAAAAATGGTCTATTCACGACTACTCCATAAATGCTTTTCCTCTAAGATAGTAGATAACTTTTGATGTGTTAAACAATACAAATGCTTCCATTTTCTAGTACTATATCAGTACAGTAATGCATAATCAAGGCAAGATTATAGCATACAACACTATGAAAAAAGGAGAGCAAGAGAATTTTATTACGACTCTAGCTTCTAAAGAAATTATGGCATCCTCACATCTATAGTCTTTGGTGCTAAAGAAGGAGGTGATTGCCCGAGCATGAAAGACTAGCATACATATAATCACTTGTAAAACTTGCTCTTATTTCACTTAGTAATAGCTACATTAATCCCTTTTATGGTAAACAACCTTGCCAAAAGGTAGGATGTATATGTATATTTATGATTAAATTTTCTATTTGATAATTGATACATCACCCTATTTTGTACGGAGGTACATATGAAAAAGTTACTCTTACACACATTTACTCTTATAACTATTCTTTTTCTCTTAACAACACCCTTGTTTGCAAGAGGGGAATCAGAAACAAGTGGTAAAGTAGAAATTATTGTAGGTTCTAAGATAGATACCGAGGGTGCTTTACTTGGAACCATGATAGCCTTGCTTTTAGAAGATGGAGGATTCAAGGTAATAGATAAAACCCAGACAGGAACCTCCCCTATCGTACGTTCTGCAATCCTAGCAGGAGAAATCGACATATATCCTGAATATACAGGAAGTGGATATTATTTCTTCCCTGACCAGAGTGACATTGAGTTATGGAAAGATTTGCAAAAAGGATATAAAAAGGTGGCTGAACTTGACCTCGCTGAAAACAACATTGTGTGGTTAGAGCCATCTCCTGCCAATAATACTTGGGCTATAGCAGTGAGAAGCGACCTCGCTATATCAGCATCTCTTACTACACTAGAAGACCTCGCGGCCTATATTAATAAAGGGGGGAATTTTAAGCTTGCAGCTAGTGAAGAATTCGTCTCTGATGAACCCGCACTCCCTAGCTTTGAAATTGGATATGGTTTTACACTACGCAATGACCAACTGTTAATATTTGCAGGGGGAAACACAACACTCACCGAGCAGGCAGCAGCAACTGGCCAAGATGGAGTAAATGCAGCTATGGCCTATGGTACTGATGGGCAACTTGCAGCCCTTGGTCTTAAAGTCCTCACCGACACTAAACAAATACAGCCTGTCTATGCACCGTCTCCTACTATTAGAGGAGAGCTTTTACAAAAGAATCCCCAAATTAAGACCATACTTGACCCTGTATTTAAGAGCCTAGACCTAGAGACTCTACAAACCTTGAACAGCAAAATAGCAGTTGAAGGTCAATCTGTAAGAAATGTTGCAAAAAACTATCTACAAGAGAAAGGGTTCCTATAATACAGAGAAACTATGATATACAGTAAAAAGTAATGGTACACTACCGGATTGAGAAATTCTTTCCGGTAGTTTTTTTAATATCCTATATTGTGTTCACTATTATGAACAATCTAAAATCCATGTATCTATCAATACCATGTGACGGAAATATCGTATTCTCTAGTGAAGAAGAGAAACAAGACAATGGCTTATCAAGGGTAAATTACATTATTCTAGGAATTCAATAAAAAGAACAAATATTACCTATAATTTCGAATGTATAAAGAAGAGCAAAACCTACTCATTCTCCTAAAAAAACAAAAACTCATCCGCTGATCCTAATCAAAACCTATTTAGGTATACACATCTTTCAATGACAAGTACGCTATTAATAATGAGTATTTCAATGTACATACACACCTTCATTACATGTAGTATGATTACTAAGAGAAATACCATGAGGAGAAACATATGAGATATGGTTGGACTACTATTCAAGTAAACAATCTAGATACATCAGTTGCTTTTTATCGCGACATCCTACACTTACCACTAACACGTCGCTTCCAAGCAGGCCCTGGAACTGAAATTGCGTTTCTTGGTGAAGGAGAAACTCAAATTGAATTAATTCAACACACCACTGAAGCCCCTTTAGTTGGTAAAGGAATATCATTAGGTTTTGTAGTTGACTCTTTAGACGACACCCTTGCAACCTTTGCCAAACAAGGCATTGAAATCGAAAGTGGCTCGTTTCAACACAATCCCCGCATAAAATTCTTTTACCTGCTCGATCCTAGTGGAGTACGTATCCAAATTTCACAGACAATGTGATCTCTCAAATCAATCCATAGGAAACTTCCTATGGATTAAAGAGACGTAATTGAAAATCATTTTTTTATTGCATGTGAAGATGAGAAGAAAAATTTAGAGTAATGAGAAAGTATTACTCCCAGTCTAATAGTCTCTTATCTTCTGTTATTTGGGTAATAGCGCTTATCTCTTGGCTCATTTCAAGAGTTCCTTCATATTCCCCATTTCTCCCTCTTATTGCCTTATAGAGGATCCTCACTTTATGCTTGCCCATGGTGATAACAAACTCAGCTTCATCTTTTGATCCATTTTTAAATGCTTTAAGAATCTTTTCGACAATATGAACTGATTGAGGAGGATGACAGTTTTGCACTGTTCTTCCTATTACACTTACCGTTCGTTTGAAGAAGCGGTGCTCTGGCGTGTTAAAATAGACCACTTTATCATCTTTATCAATGTAGGTGATATCGAGGGTGAGATGATTAAAGATTTGAATAAGTTGTCCCACACTAGGATTCCCTGTAATAAGGTCTACAATAGTATGCTCAGATGAACTCATATGAGATTCTACTTTCTTATCCTCAAATTGCTCATTTTCAAGAGCGATAATTTCATTACGGGGGACAAATTCTAGAAGATTTGGATAAAGAATCTGCTCTTCTCTCATAATCATACTCTTTACATCAAAAAAGAGAGTTCCAAATGTTTTATTTAGGAGTGTGAGAGAGGCACTATCTGATTGTAATTGAGAAGTGAGGGTCAAAATAGTAGCCCTGATATCATCATGAATTGCCCACATAAGCGATACACATCGGTGTTCTTCAATATATCGTTCAATAAGGGGGAATAGTTGATACTCTTTCATTTTATAGTGTTCAATAGTTTCCCCTAACTTTATTACATTATCGAGTAATATTTCTCTCATCTCTTGAGTAAAACCTTGAGTGCTACCACGTCTAAGTTGAGCTGAACATGAAGAGAGGATGCTATTGATAGTGTCATTAATTGAAAGAAGAGTTTCTATTGGACCAATAGTTCGATCAAAATCTCGTAATTTACGGGTAACAGAATTATTAAAGGAATGAAGAAGCCTCGTAACAATAATCTTTACTCGGTCTATATCTTCAACCCGTTTCATTACATCATCAACAAGATCCATTATATCTTTTGCACACAAAACGCCAAAATATGGACGAGCCTTTTCTAATCTCTCTCTGTTCTCTTTAGGCTCTTCTAAGTTCAAGACAAATTCGAGTAATTCATTATATAATAATTGATCCATTACACATCACCTTTGGGAGGAACAATACAAAGAAAGACAAGATGAGAATCCGCATTTGCCTTAATTTGATGAACTGAAGCTGATGGTACAAAAGAGGTAGAACCAACTGTGAGAGGATACTCTTTCCCATCGAGATGGAGAGAGCCTTCTCCTTCTAGCACATAGGTAATATGGGGCCATGGATGAGAATGATATGGGGCGTACCCCCCTATATCGAGAGAGAAACGGCGCATCACATAATCTTTCCATCCCTCTTTCTCTCCGATGAGGACTTGCTTTGTGACACCTTTAATAGCATCACCTTGTAATTCTTTCTTTTCAATATCATCAATATGAGATACAAACATCTATTTTTTCTCCATTACGTATTTTCTGAAATATAATAATATGATTCGATTATGATAAGATAGTAGTGACTGTTCCAGCACTATTCAAAAAATAGTAAGGATAATGTTTTTCTAGATATTTAGAAGCTTTATCACCTGTACAATGAGAGACTCCAAGTAGTGGAATGCGTAATGAGATGAGATTATCTAACACACGCCTTCTCTCTTCATCTTCTACATCAAATAGATGAATCCCTCCAAGAAGGGCGTAGATAGGACGAGCAAATCTATCACTCACACTCGCCAACATTGACATAATTCCAGGGTGAGAGCACCCAACTATGAGAACGAGTCCTTTAGGGGTATCAAACACAAGGGAAATTTCATCTTCAAAGTGGTCTATTTCAACAGTATCTTCACGTTCTATTAAAAACCGGGGATTAAAGTGTTTATTTTCGATATGGCTAAACGATGAAACAACAAAGACTCCAGGATGAATCATTAAGGTATCTGTACATACAGTTTTCCATATTACCCCTTTTGCATTAAGGTAATGCCCATCAAAGTCGACTCCAAGATAGCGTTCTTTTCCATCTTCTACAACAAACTTTTTATCTAAAAATCCCATTCCAGTAATCATAGTAAGATTCTGATAAGAATATGTATCCAAGAGAGATCTCACTCCCCCTCCATGGTCATAGTGACCATGGGATATGGCAAGATAGTTTAGCTTAGAGAGATCTTTATTCAATGTCGCGGCATTTTTTAAAAAGAGGTCACCTTTACCTGTATCAAAAAGGATATTGCAACCATTGTATTCAATGAGTATTGAAAATCCATGCTCACTAATACATCCACTACCTTCTAGTGCATTATTATCACTCAGTGTTGTAATTATCATTGTCTTGCCACCTTATCTATCTATCATAGTACCATAAAAATAAGGATATGAGGGAAGTTGTTATATTTTTT
>CAYZUR010000069.1:0-7923 GCA_964481535.1 uncultured Spirochaetaceae bacterium
TATGTTAGTAGTTTCCACAAGTAAGCTAATAGACTCATCACCCCATGCAAATGCACTGCAGATTTTATTTCCATTAGGGTACTGACACTCTATTTTTTTACTAATTTCTCTATATCGTACTAATACTTCTTTTGTCTGCCCTCCCCATTGCTGTAGGAGAGATAACACTTCCTGTGCTGTACCCCGCTCTATAAGATCATCACATTCATCAGTGGTTGCATTTGCTTCATGCCTAATAGAATTACATAGTGTTTGAATTTCATGAATTATTATTTCATCATTTATTTTATTTGACTCTACAATAATTTGTTCTGCATATCCTTCGATAAGAAAAAGGGGACTGATAATATTAGATGTATCAAGAAGTTCATCAATGGTAATTTCAGGAGAAGTATAACGAGCATGAGCTTGAAACTTTCTTAGCATTGCATCTCTTTGAATAACCTTAGATGAAACATTTAATTGTGGTGGAGAAAATATATAGTAGTCAATATCTTTGTGATAGTAATGGTTGTTTGGGATAATGTAGTTTATTTTTACTTCAAGATGTCTTGATGAGTGTATTCTAATATCGATCAATTGTATTACTCACTTTTTACCTTACAGTATAAAACACCATTATAGAGAAATCAACATCGAATCCCAGACTCCATAGGACAAACGCATCAATTAGTTATGTAAAACCTTAAAATAAACAATGTTTGACATATTACGATAGATTGTTCATACTAAAGAGTACTAATAAAAAAAGGAGGATTAAAGATGGAAAAGCAAATTACTTACAAGATTAAAAATTTTATAGAGGATAGAGCTGTTACAGATTGTTCAGATGGAAGAGAAGTAGAAATCCTTTTTGAAGAAATTCCACCTAATTGCATAAAAGGGGATGTCCTCGTCTTCGTTAATGGTTCTTATGTTAAATCATAGGATGACGAGAACCTTATTGACCTAATTATCACATAAGTATAGGGTATCCTTTGTTCTGGAGGATGCCTTTTTTTATGAATCAAGAAATTAATCAAAAAAGAAACTATACAGCGTTCCTTATTCATGCCCTCTTTTTAGCTCTCACAATGAGCTTTATTGACGTAAACACCATCATTCCTAACATGATGGGGGAATTAGGAGCAAAAAGCATTCAACTAGGTCTCCTCTCTTCTATCATGATAGGGGGGACAAGTTTTATGCAATTATTGTTTGCCCTTATGATTATTCCTCTTAAAAAGAAAAAACCAGCACTTTTAGTTGCAATTTATATTCGAGTTGCAGCTCTTCTTACATTAGGAATATTCTTAACCACAGATATTAGTGGAAAGAGTTGGACGATTTGGGCTCTTCTATTTATCATGGCGATGTTCTCTTTTGGTGGAGCTTTTGCCAATATTTGTTATACAGATATATTGGGCAGGGCAATTAAAACAGAAAAGAGAAAAGAGTTTTTGATGAAGAAACAACTTATTAGTAGCGTGGGGGTCATCATCTCCTCCCTGTTAGTAAAAGTAATCCTCACCTACTTTGCGTATCCTTCAAACTATGCTTTTCTTTTTATCTCAGGCTCTTTCATCCTCCTATTGGCGACTATTGGCTTTTGGATGATTGATGAACCTATAAATACAGCGGTACGTAAAGAGAGTGTTAAAAAGAGAGTTTCTCAGTTGTTTAGAGCAATTAAAGATGATAGTAATGTAAGAAAATATTTATTGTTTATTAATACAAGTGGGGTAATTCTATCTACAATTCCTTTTTTAATTTTGTTTGGAAGAACTCAATTTACTATTGATGGATCGTTAATAGGTTCTTATCTCCTTATTCAAATGGGAGGGGCTCTATTAACAAATCTTAGTCTCCATACATTTTATAAAAGAGAGGATTATCGTCCTCTTCTTTACCTCTTTATTGCTATTGCAGCAATGACCCCAATTGTTTCTCTTCTATTCTCTTTTTCACCTGTATTCTATGCTATTACGTTTTTATTTAGTGGTTCAGCAATTGAACTCTATAAAATAGTAGCTCCTGGTGTATTACTTGAAATCTCTAATGATGAGAACAGAACGCTCTATACAGGGTTAGCAGGAGCTGGTGCTATTGGGAATATTATCTATCCAATTATTGCTGGTTTTCTTGTTACTATAGTTGGGTATATGTCTGTCTTTATTCTCACAAGCCTCTATATTATCTTGGGATTTAATTTTGCAAAGAATATTGTGTGTGCCAGATTTACTCCATCAACACCTTTGCAATAATAGCAACAGCTTCTTTCCCCTCTTTCATTGGAAATAGGGGGTAATCATGATTCATCCTCTCTTTTTCAATATAAAGAACCTCTTTCCCCTCTTTGAGACACCGCAGATAGAAACTTCTTACATCAGGTAAGAATATTTCATGTGTTCCAACAAAGAGCGTAAGTGGGGCAAGATGGGAAATATCTCCAAAAAGTGGTGACACTTTTGAATCTCTCTCATCGAGTTCTCCCCGATAAGGAATTCCCATATTTTTTAGATGGATAACACTTAGCATGGGGTCTTTATCTTGGACATCGTGTATTAGCGGGTTGTTTAGCGAGATATCGAGCCATGGAGAGATCAGGATAATCCCTTTAGGTTGGCTTTCAACCTCTTGCATCACAGCAAGGGCAAGCCCTCCTCCAGCACTATCTCCTATAACAAATAGAGTATGTTGTTCTTCTTTGTACATCTTTTCATAAAGATTTTTTGTCTTTAAAACAGCTTCTTTAGCATTATGAGAGGGAGCTTTTGGGTAGAGAGGCATCACCACTTTACAAGGAAATAGCTTTTGAATTGAATCAATGAAGAAAAAGTGAAGAATAGAGGCATGTTCAACATAGCCTCCACCATGAAGATAGAGGAGTGTGCCGCCACTCTCTTTCTTTCTTGGGGTGAATGTTACAACGTCTATTCCATCTATCACCTCTAGAGCTATTTTAGAGTGAGCTAATCCTTTTATCGGGAGTGTATAGGGTTCTTCGTTTTTCTTTCTTTGCTTCTCTAAATACGCTTCACTTTCCTTTCCTAATTCTTCTTGTAATTTTTTTATACTAATTTGTAATAATTTTTCACCTACATAAGAGGTGGCACTTCTCTTTTCTTTTTTATTTATATAAAGAGAAAATAAAGTTAAGGTAACAATCATCACAATAATAATGCCCATCAGTATCTCCTAATTGTAAGTATTGTACACGAGAAAACACGAGGTAGTCCATGATATGTAGTTGAATGAGTAAACCAGATGTTGCCTAAAGGAAGAATTCCTTTTACCCTTAGAACATATGAATAACCCATTATTTGGAACATGCAGTTTTATGTATCCCTCGTGGGAAAATTTAGTCTATAGCTCATCGCTTCCACAAAACTCTCTTCTTGAGTATTCCCACACCTACAATATGGTGGAAATAGATAGGTGGTTTTGGTCTCTAGGAAAGAGGAGTGCTGGCTTACCCGATAAAACAACAGTAGATGAGTATAACAGATCAACTGATGATTCATTTCGATTCACAATAAAATCTCCCAATGCACTTACGCTCCCCTTTTATCCTCATACAAAAGAGGCTAATCCCTATTATCTCAATACAGACTTTATGCACTCTTTTATTGAATCTCTCAATTCTATTAGAGGAAAGATTGGCCTCGTAATGTTTCAGTTCGGATACATTAATAAACAGATGAGCCCACATCTTACCCACTTTATAGATCAACTACACAATTTCTTTTCTCATATTGATAGAGAGACCCCATATGGTATTGAAATCCGTAACCCACAATTTTTGAATGGAGAGTGGTTTAGTTTTCTCAATAATCAGCATCTTGCTCCTGTGCTACTAAGTGGATATTGGATGGATGATATATGCTCAACAATTGATAGGTTTCATCCCCTTTTTGGCCCAACTATCTCAATTCGTCTCCATGGAGAAGATAGAAAGGAGATAGAGAAGGAAAGTGGTGGTAATTGGAATAGACTTCTGTATGATAGACAAAGAGATATTTATTCGATAGCAAAGAGATTATTAATGCTTAAAGAGATGCATCAAGTTTTTGTCCAGGTAAATAATCACTTTGAAGGCTCTGCCCCCTTAACAATACAACGAATTGAGGAGGCTATGGAAGAATTATCTAAGGAAGAATTCGATAAGGGAGACGAGATCTTTTATCACAAGAGATAAATGCTTCAGCAACTCGAGTTTTACATTGTAATCCTCTGTAAGAAGCAATCACTTCAATAGTGTGAAAGATATCCTCATAATCGGCATCATCTATACCATGTAGTTGGGATGTATGACATCCAACACTCTTCATCTTTAGTTCAAACGTTTCACTTATATCAACATACAATTCTGGTTCAAAAGACTTACCCTCAATTCCTTCCATGTAGATAATATGAGGAATATGAGTAATTGCGGGATATTCAGAGATAAAAAGAGGCAATGAGGCAAGCAGGGAACAGCGAAATACTATCTTACTAGTTTGCACGTGATCACTGTGGTATTCATTTTCACTGTGGGTAATTATGAGATCAGGCTTAATAGATCTAATAAGGTTTGTCACTTTTAGAATCTGATTTTCATCACGTTCATTCACACTACCATCATCAATGTCGAGAGTACAAAAAGAAGCCCCAATTACTTTAGAAGCTTCTGCTCCTTCCACCATTCTTACCATAGAGAGACGCTCTTTATCTAAATTTTCATGACCTAAATTTCCATTTGTGAGAGAGCAAACAACAACATCATCTCCTCTGTTTACACAGAGGGCAAGAGTTCCAAAACAGCTTAGTTCAACATCATCAGGGTGAGCACCCATTGCAAGTATCTTCATTTGAGCTCCTTAAAGAAACACTATAGCAATAGATGAATTGATTATCCACCCCATCTATTATTAAGCTCCTCAATTTCACCCATTAATCGATCCATTGCACCACTGAGGCGAGAAGAGGCTTTAGAATCTTCTTCTTCTATAACACTCTGACTATGTTCTTTCATTCTATTAAGAACACTCATCGTCGATTGCATTGCCTCTTCTAATTCAGCAATAGAAGTATTAAGTTGTTCAAGGGATGTTACCCATACGCTCTCTTTTTCAGCTTTAGGGAATTCATCTGAGAGTAGATCAAATGATTGTCCCACCTTTGGAGCCCAGGAAGGTAAATCAAGGTGAGAATTAAGATACCCAGCAAAGAACCGTGCAACACTCTCATCTCCATGAACGACAAATACATGGCGTAAGGGGGAAGTGAAGTGTGATATCCACTTAATGAGTCCTTTTTGATCTGCGTGTCCACTAATTCCTTCTAATTTTACTATGTCAGCTCTCACATCAATGTGTTCACCAAATATTTTCACCTTTTTAGCACCATCTAAAATAGACCTACCCAAGGTCCCTTTTGCCTGATACCCACAAAATACGATAGTCGATTCTTTCCTATAAAGATTATGTTTTAAGTGATGCTTAATTCTTCCCGCTTCACACATTCCACTAGCTGAGATAATTACAGCACTCTCTTTTAATGCATTTATAGCTTTTGAATCATCACTTGTAATACTCATCGTAAGGGAGGGAAATCGTAAAGGGTTATCTCCTCTTTTTACTATCGCCATAGCTTCTTCATCAAAATAGCCCTCAATATTTTGGCTAAAGATCTTAGTTGCCCGTATTGCTAAGGGGCTATCGAGGAATACAGGAATATTATCAAGTCCTTTAATCATCTTATGAGTAATAATATGTCGAATTAGATAGAGGATTTCTTGAGTTCTTCCAACTGCAAAAGACGGAATAATAACATTCCCTCCCCTCTTAAATGTTTGTCCTATATAGGTAGCTAGAGAAGCAGCTCTCTGCTCGGTACTCACCTTTTGAGACGGGTGAGCCACAGGTGGGTGTTCTCTGTCTCCATATGTTGATTCCATTACAACAAAATCAGCATCGTTTAAGAGCACTGGATCATTAATGATAGGTTGATCAAGATTTCCAATATCACCACTAAAGACAATATTTCGCTTCTTACCACCTTCAGTTAATTCAAATTTAATGGAACTGGAACCTAAAATGTGGCCAGCATCACTAAAAGTTGCAACAATTCCACTTGCGACATTAAAGGTATGTTCATATTCATGCCCGATGAAGTAATCCATTGCCTTATTAGCATCTTCTACTGTATAAATTGGTTCAATAGGTGGCTTTCCATCTCGTATTCGTTTTCTATTCACCCACTGTGCTTCCATCTCTTGAATATAACCAGAATCACTGAGCATGATTGAGCATAAATCAACTGTCGCAGTGGTTGTATGGATAGAACCTCTAAACCCCTGTCGAATCATCATCGGAATTCGCCCACTGTGGTCAATGTGAGCATGAGTAAGTAAAATGCAATCTATCTGTTCAGGATTAAAAGGAAACTCCATTCCAAGAGTTTTCTCATCACTTCCTTGAGGAAGACCACAATCAATCAAAATCTTAACATTGTTACACTCTAAAAGAGTACAACTTCCAGTCACCATTCTTGCAGCACCATAAAATGTTATATTCATAGCTAAAGTGTACCCCTTGAATGGGTAAAAGTCTAGAAAAATAGATTATCCTCGCGCATATAGATTATCCTCACAAATATAACGTAAAGGACCTTTTATCTTCGTGTGTAAATATCAAAAACAGCTACTTAACGGAAAGCTTGATGACTGAATGTAAAAGGAAATCCACAGAATTGCATCGATCTCTGATTTTGAAATTGACACCATGGAATCTGATAAAGATCATATTCACCTTCTGGTCAGTTATGAGTCGAAAATCAGCATTCCTATGATTGCTCCTAGGTTGAAGACTGAGACAGCGGGTAATGCTTGGAAAGCTTTTGATGCACAGCTAAGACATCACTTCTGGAGAGAACTCACTTTCTGGTCTGACAGTTACTTCGCTTGTTCTGTAGGTGATGCTTCAACCGATACAATGAGGGAATATATAGAGAGTCAGAACTGATTCATCCCCGCCCCTCAAGAGGTCGGGGTTCTCTCAGCCGATTTGGATAGAAGATGAGCGCTACCTTACGAGAATAATTGCTTCAAGATTAGAGGGTTCTCCCTATAGAGACAGTTTTTGTCTTATTTTTGGGTTGAACTGTTTCATCTATACAATGCATAATCTCATTGTGTGTTTTTATGTAAATTGGGAGGAATGAATATGGATAAGAATAAAGAAAAGATTATGAGGCTCCATGTAAGACGAGCAATGGATAACTTAATTAAAAATAATTATGGAGTTTCGTATGTTCCCCTAAAAACAGATATTGTCCCCTTATTCTCTTCCTTGATAGAAAAAGGGGCTGTTGTTGGAGCAAGTGGGTCGGTGAGTTTAAATGAGACAGGATTAATTGATTTTGTGAAACAGTTTGGATGTACCTTTATTGATAGGTTTTCTCCTCGTCTTACAAAAGAAGAGTTGTATGAGCAGAACATGAAGCACTTACATAGTGATATCTATCTCGCAAGTGCTAATGCAATTACAGAGAGGGGTGAAATTTATTGTGTTGATGGATCAAATAATCGTCTCGCAGCCCTCCTTTATGGCCCAAAGAAAGTCTATATTATTGTTGGGCATAACAAGATTGTGGCTAATGTAAAAGATGGCGTAAATAGAGTAAAGCACCTAGCAGCTCCAGCTAATGCAACTCGCCTCGATCGTGATACCTATTGTGTCACTCATGGGCATTGTGTAGCCCCTTTTATTGATGAGAAACACCTTATGAGTATTCCCCCTCATGCATGTGACAATGGAATATGTTCATCCTTCCTGGTATTAGGAAGACAAGCCATTAAAGAGAGAATTCATGTTATCATCGTTGGAGAAGATCTCGGGTATTAATCAAGGCTGTTTTCAGCACAAGTAGTGATTTAGTATTTCACACATGAGTTAGTAGTGA
>CAYZUR010000070.1:0-7817 GCA_964481535.1 uncultured Spirochaetaceae bacterium
CAAATTCAATATGACCTTTTTGGAAATCTTCTGCACTTCGAATATCAATTAGTGTAAAAGCTTTTGGGTTTGTTTGGAGTGTGTCATAAAGAGTTTGTGAATCAATCAATTTATTTCCTTCTTTTGCAACTGATGCAAAGGCAACTTTTGCAGCTTCCCAAGCAATTTTATCTTCTTCAGTTTTAGGAGAAGTAGATTTTGGTCTGCTTGAAAGATCTCTTGCCCCAGTTTCTTCAGCAAGAAGTTCAGCTTTTGTCCATCCACCCATTCCACCTTGTAATGATTTAACATTGTTAAATCCTGCAAGGCGTAATGCACCAACTGCTTGACCAGCGGTTTGACCTGAATAACAAGTTACTACTACTTGGCGGTTTGTTGGAATGTGTTCCATCAATTCTCCAAGTTTTGCCCAATCACTGTGGTATGCACCTGCAATGTGACCTTTTTCGAAGTCTGCAGCAGAGCGGATATCGATAATAATTTGGGCGTCAGGATTATCATTCAACATGTTATTAACATCAGCTGGTTTAATCAAATTGTTGTTAGTCGCAGTTGCTACAAAGAACTCTTTTGCTTTGCTAAGCAATACAATTTCTTTGTCTATAGCTGGTTTTGCAATGGCTGTCTCAACATTTTTTTCAACAACGGCAGCTGGTGTTGCAGGGGTAGCAGTTTCTTCTTTCTTACACCCGATTGTGACAAATAGGGTGATTAATAACAAAGCAATCATCAAAATGGTGATTTTTCTCTTCATCTGTTTCTCCTTAAGAATTTGAAATATCTATTAATTGAGAATGATATCATATATCAATAATGATTTATAGATTTAAATTTATTGGATATAATATTTTTTATGCGGATACATTATGTTAAAATCCCTTGTTCTTTCCTTTTAGTTTTTTTAGTTATATCTTTGTATTATTACTATTTGGAGGTATTTTATGAATGAGCATCATAGCACAGTACTGTTGAATAATGGGGTTTCTATGCCTGTTATTGGACTAGGTGTATTTAAAATAGGTGATGGAAGTCCGGTTAAAGATGTGGTTTCTTTTGCACTCAAGTCTGGCTATCGAGCTGTTGATACTGCGAGTGTATATGGGAATGAGAAGGGAGTCGGAGAAGGTATTAGAGCGAGTGGAATTAAGAGGGAAGATGTGTTTGTCACGAGTAAGGTATTTACCCATGAAATGGGGTATCAAGAAACTCTTGATGCATATCAGCATAGTTTAGATAAACTTCAACTCTCCTTTCTTGACCTTTATCTCATCCACTGGCCTAAAGAGGGTAAATATGTAGAAAGCTATAGAGCATTAGTTGATTTATATACACAGGGTAAAGTGAGAGCAATTGGGGTGAGTAATTTTCATATTTCTCATTTAAAGACACTCATGGAGAATTTTGATATTGTTCCATCAGTTAATCAAATTGAATTACACCCTCTTTTACAGCAACGCGCGTTAAGAGACTTTTGTTCTCTTAATAATATTGCAGTGGAAGCATGGTCTCCTTTAATGAAAGGAGCCCTCGATATTCCTCTTCTTATAGAAATTGGGAAAAAGTATAACAAAAGTGCAGCGCAAGTTACTCTAAGGTGGCACGTACAAAATAATATTATTATTATCCCTAAAAGTGTCCATTTCACGTATATAAAAGAGAACTTAGATATTTTTGATTTTACCTTAAGTGAAGATGAAATGAATGCAATTACCGCCCTTAATCAGGATAAGAGATTTGGTCCCAACCCTGATAATTTCGATTTCTAGACAGCGTGTGAATCCTTATATCTTTTGATAAAGATTTGGTAAGCGTATATTTGTCCTTGTATTTCAGCATTTTTAATCTCTCCTCGTCCTACCCAGTCTTGTCCTTGGTAGATGAGGAGGTGATGTAATTCACTTCTAATTTCTTCAATACTGAAATTAGAAAAATCTGAGCGCATTGTAAGTTGGTCTAGCATTGTTTCATATGAGGTGTCGAGAGTGTGTTGTTCAATGGTCATGATGCAATAATCCTTTTAAATATTCCTTGTTGATAATTTTGTATATAAAGATATGAGAGCTGATTGTACTTCAGTATTATCGAGTTTTTCAATATCACGTAATGCTCGCTTAATATAGGTTTGTGCTAACTGCTCAGCTTTTTTTACTCCACCTAAACCAATAGCGAGGTCTACAACCTTCTTGCTCTCTCTCTTTGATAGCTTTTTCTTAGTTTTCACTAAGTCGTATAATGGTTTTTTGACTGAGTTGCTATGAGATTCCTCTATTAAGGCTGCAATAAGGGGGTAGGTAGGGACACCTACTTGAACATCTTGTCCAATTTCTTTCCCTAATGATACAGCATTCCCTGTATAATCGAGAATGTCATCTTTTATTTGAAACGCCATTCCTAAGCAATATCCTATTCTGTGTAGAAGGTGTTGTTTAGATTTTTCACTCATTGCAACAGCAGCTCCAGCATAGGAACTAAGTGCAAACAGTGAAGCAGTTTTACCCGCAATACGGCGTAAATAGGTTCCCTTTGAGATAAGGAAATTCCCTTCACCTGCATCTTGATTCAATTCACTTTCACACAGACGACTAAAAGCATTGGCAACAGCAGTTGCTTCGAGGTCTCCCTCTTTCCCTTTTACTAACGCCATAGCTTTAGACAATAGGTAGTCTCCGGCAAGGACTGCGCGCCGAGGTCCTAGTAGTGCATTGAGTGTAGGAATTCCTCTTCGAGTTTTTGCTCCATCAATAATATCATCGTGGACTAAAGAAGCGAGGTGAATCATTTCTAATACACTAGCAATTCTTAAAACCTCATCTTCTCTCCCTTGAATGCCAAGGCGGGAACCAATAATAACAAGTGCGGGACGAATCATCTTCCCACCCGTTGTAACTCGATCAGCTAATACATCTCTAATAAAATGATTTGATTGCTCAATCGAAGTTAATATTAGAGAGCGCACCTGTTGAAGTTTTACTTCAATAGATGGCTCGTCTTTCCAAAAATCACTCATATTACGTTGTTATATCCTTGTGTTTTGCAAGTTTTCTTTCCATCTGTTTTTTGGTAAACTCAGGTTCATCCATAAAGAAATAGATTTTTTTAGCAAGAGGGAATTTATTCCAAGTTTTCTTAATCCAAGGCATTACCCAATAATCGAGTCCAAATGCTCTTCCAGCTCCACCTATCATAACAATAGATACAGCCATGTACCATAGGATCTCTTTCCCAGCAAGTGCTCCAATTAAGAACATCGTAGAAAGTCCCAAAGAAACAACAGCAGCGGGAGCTGTGAGAAGGCCTACTATGAACATAAGGCCAATTCCAACTTCAGCCAACGTAATCATTAGTTGGAAGAGGTATGGTGCAAGGGCAACAAGATTTTCATTCATCCAAGTAAAGAGAGCTAATGGTTCACTAAGAAGAGGTGGGGCAAATTGTTGAACAGCATCACCTGCTGCAGCAACAGTTGCTTCCCCAGCAGCTGCTGGCACGGCAGCACCTACATAGGAAGCAGAACCTACTGATACACCACCGACAGCTTCAACAACAGTTTCCACAACTGCTTCTGTGCCTTCCCACGCACCGGACGCAGCACTTACTGCGTCTCCTCCACCTGCTGGTGGTCCCCAGTAAACTTTTGATCCAGTCGTATCGGTGAGCCAACCATCAGAAATTTTTCCAATTCCTTCAATGAGCCACATTACACCTAGATACATTCGTAAGAATGCAAGCCAATACCCCTGAGGTTTATAGGTCGCAAGACCTCCGATAAGAGACCTTTTGTGTTTGATATTTAGTATTTCATGTTTAAAGTAGCCCCATGCACCGTTTACTCCACAGACTCCAAATTGGTAGTACATGTTTACAAGGTGTTTAACCCCTTGAGCAAAGAATCCTGATAAAGCTATTCCCATATTATAAGAGACAGCATAGCGACCACCAATACTTACCATATATCCATGGAAATTTGATTTATAAGGAGCAACTGGTTTTGTAGGTAATCCAAGTTCTGTTTTAATGTTATACGCTACACCATCTGCTGCAGTTGCTGCAGTTTGTTCAGCAGCTTCAACAATCTGTGGAACAGGTCTCCCATTTTCCATGAACCAAACTCCATCTCCTGCAAGATATACATTTTCGTAATCAGGAGATTTCATAAATTCATCAACTTTTTTTCGTTGAACCTTACCATCAGCTAAATTTAGCTCATGGCAAAATGTTGTTCCTCTTATACCACATGTCCATAAAAGGGTTCGAGTTCGTATGATTGTCCCATCTTTAAGTGTTATTGATTTTGCATCTGCGTTTACAATGAGGCTGTGGGTTCTAACTATTACCCCTTTTTTCTTCATGTAAGCGACTGCTTTATCTCTTGGTTTATCTGGAAGCATATTGAGTATAGATCCAAGAGCTTCAATATTCATAAGGGTGATTTCTTTACAATCAACACCATATTCTTTGCATAGAACAGGGAGCCATTCAATCAATTCTCCAGTAAGTTCAACACCAGTGAATCCTCCACCTGCAACAACAAATGTAAGCATTTCTTTTCGTTCTACAGGATCTGTTTCATAACTAGCTATTCGCACAGTGTCCATAACATGACGCTTAATATCGAGAACGTCTGGTAGACTCCATGCATAGAATGAGTTTTCTTTTACACCGGGGATGTTGAAGTCTGTAGATTCAGCACCTGTAGAAATAATAATTTGATCGTACGGATAAGAGGCCCCACCTCCATGAAGAATTTGTTCTTTAAAATCTATTGTTTTGATTTCATCTCTTACTACATTTACCATGTTACCAGCAAATATTCTGTCGAATGAAATTTTTACAGAGGTTTCATCTACTCTATTTCCTGCAATTTCATGTAATTCTGTCATCAACACATGATCTTTGTGGCGATCAATAAGGGTGATTTCTACTTTGTCCTTATATTTCTTAAAACTTTTATGTAGTCGCTTTGCTGCATGAACTCCAGCGTATCCGCCTCCTAGTACAACAATTCTTTTTTTATCCATATTTACGCTCCTTATCTGCATGTCACCCACTCAAAATGATGGATTTACACTATTAAGCCATCTAAGAATAGATATATCAAGCCTAGATGGTTGAGATTTATCGCATAATACGATATATCACATATATAGTAATACCATGAAACATAACAAAAAATCAATTCAGTTCATTTTTATCGTTTTAATATTTCTCACTCTTGTTAGTAGCTGTAGTAAAACAACAGGGAAAAGTGAAAACACTCCTTCTTCTCAATCGAGGCTTCTCCTTGGGACCTCGTGTAAAATTACTATCTATGATTATCCAACAGATGAAGCATTTTCGCAAGCTTTTAAGAGGATTGAAGATATAGAGAAAAAAATGTCAATTCACATTGCTACTAGCGAAGTTTCTCTGATAAATAAAAATGCTGGAATAAAGCCAGTAGTTGTCTCTAACGATACATTTCCAGTCATAAAAGAGGCTCTGATAGTTGCTTCAATTAGCAATGGAGCATTTGACCCAACAGTAGGTCCCCTTGTAAAAGCGTGGAATATTGGCTCTGATGAAGCAAGAGTTCCCACAATAGAAGAGATTGATTCATTACTCCCCCTTATTGATTACACGAAAGTGACTCTTGATGAACAAGAAAGCAGTGTCTACCTTGAAAAGAAAGGGATGATGCTTGATCTTGGTGGAATTGCCAAAGGATACGCTGCAGATGAAGTTGCTAAAATTCTCATATCGTATAACATAGATAAAGCAATAATTAATCTTGGAGGAAATGTTCTTACCATAGGAACTCGAGTAGATGGGACAAAGTGGCGAATTGGAGTACAAAACCCAGAAGCTGATAGAGGCGGGCATGTAATGATAGTGAACTTAGAAGATCTTGCCCTCGTTACTAGTGGCCCTTATGAAAGATTTTTAGAAGTTGATGGAGCTGTTTACCATCACATTCTCGACACTACTACGGGATACCCAGTAGTTACAGACCTCACAAGTGCAAGTATTATTACTCATGAATCTTTTATATCAGATGCCTTAAGTACAGCTATGTATTCCCTCGGTATTGAAAAAGGATTTAGCCTTATTAACTCGTTAGATAATGTTGATGCGATGTTTATCGATAGTGAGAAAAATATCTATATTTCTGATGGTTTTAGGGATAATACAATTACCTATACAATGAGTGATAATGATTTTAAGGTAGTCGACCCATAAAAGGACAAATGCCTTTTACCATATCACTGAAAATGAGTAGTAGCAGGAACATAATGAAGATATGGATGATGTGAATAACAATATCCCTCTTCTCTACCAATCTCATCTCTTTTTGCTTAATTTCTTTATCATCTATATTCTCATCTATCTCCAACAATAGCTTATCGATGGCTCCTATAAATGGTCTTTTCTTCTCTATAAGACTCCATTTTGTTGTTAAACGATCAAAATAATAGAACTGGAGAGAAATTACCGCACCCAATTTTCCAGGAATGTGGGGTCGAGAGCTCATCATGTAGTGAGAAGCATAGATAAAACTAATTAATAATAGACCTTTATTAGCTCCAATAGAGAGAGCTCCCAATGTAATAGGGAAACTTCCTATAGAGAAAAGGACTAATCCATTAGGGCTGAGAGTGTGAGCGAGTGAAATAGATGTAAGTAAGATGATGTTTGGTAATAGTCGAAACTTTCTTCCACTAAAAGATGCTAATATAATAAAAAATATGGTGATACATACTCTCAATATGAGAGATTGGGAGATGATAAGTCCAGTAATAAGAAAAGCACCACTTATAAGTCTTAGTGTAGAATACCTCATACACTTATCTCCTTCATTGTCTGATACCACTTGCTCATTACAATAAATCTTTGGGCAGCTAAGCCAAGGATAATAGAGCTAATGAGGCCTGAAAAAAGAAATAAAGGGGCAATCACATAGGTAGCTTCTTTAAATAATATAAGACGACTTATGAGAAGTTGACTTAGTGTACTCCCTAATGCTCCCCCTATACTAATTCCAACTCTACTCACTTTATCTTTGAATAGTGTGTAGATAAGGAGCATGATAATTGCACTTGAGATACTCCCTGCAAGAGAAAAGAGGATAATATAGCTAAATATAGTTCCACTGATAAGTCCCTGACCTAATACTTTTAAGAGAAGAAGGAGAAAGTATTCTCTCTTTGAAAATAGTCCTAAAGCAATAATAAGGGGAATATTAGCAAGTCCTAGGCGCATAAAGGGAATGGGCTTAGGAATCATATATTCAATAGTTGAAAGAAAAAGAGCACAAGCAGAAAAGAGGGCGACAAGATCTACCCTTGTGTTAGAATGAGGTGTCATCTACTTCTCCTTCTTTAGCTATTACTGGTTCTCCTTGGATGAGGATAAACACATTATTAGGGAGGCATGCAATCCATTCTCCCGGTTTTGAAATCCATCCTGCTAACACACACACCTGATTCTTACAATCTGATTCATGCACATGAACTCTATTATTAGAAATTTCAATAGAAGTGAACCCAACGGGACCTTCAAAAGATGCTTGGGTATCAACAGAGAGGTCATACACCCACTCTTTTCCTCCGCTTGTCACATGGACTTCAGGTTTTCCTGAAATCGTGGTATAAAGGGTAAAGCTAAGTATACTTATTGTGAGAAATATAGTGAAAATGATTATATCAATAAGCGTTAGCTGTTTCATGAACAAAAGGTATCAGTTTAGCCTTCTATTGTCAAAAGATATAAAAAAGAAATTCTCTGATTCCTCATTTAAAAGTGATATTGTCCAGAGTAATGAAAAGGGACTTTGTCGTAGA
>CAYZUR010000071.1:0-7735 GCA_964481535.1 uncultured Spirochaetaceae bacterium
ATCGAGATGAGCTTTCAATTTCACAAATTGCTAAAGCTGTTCATCTAAGTGTTCCTACTGTGAAAAAAGTTTTGGATTATTATATTGACTTTGGCCTAATTGAAATTACAGGAAAAGGTGACTCAACATTAGATGGGGGCAAACGACCAGATCTTTACAGGTTAAACGGAGAGTATGGGTATGTTATTGCATTGCATGTAGGTCCTGATTTTATTTATTCAGCTATTTTTGACCTGAAAATTAATTGTATATCATCTTCTAGTGAAGAACTCCACGGAAGTCCGTCAGATGAGGAAGTCTTAGAGCGATTAATCGCTATAGGAAATAATTTCAGAAATTCTCAATGGGCACATGGTAAAAAATTGGTAAATGTTATTATAGCCCTTCCTGGTATAGTAAATGCAATTACAGGAGAATCTATTTATTCACCGCACTATCCTCAATGGAGTAGTAACTTCCCCTTCGTTGAGAAATTTACTATAGCATTTGATAAAAATGTTCCTGTTTTTTCAGATGGTGTTAACCGGTTACAGGCAGTAGCTGAGTCGATGAAAGGACAAGCAAAAGGAAAACGTAATTTTCTTATTGTTGATGCTATGGAAGAGGGTGTTGGAGCAGGAATCATTGTCAAAGGATCCCATCTCCATGGTTTCAACCATCTTGCAGGTGAAATTGGACATATCATTATTGATCCCCGTGGTCCTGATTGTATTTGCGGTGGCAAAGGCTGTTTCGAAGCTGCAGTATCTGTGAAGCATATTAAAAAATTACTTAAAGAAGGATTCAAGGAGCATTCTGGCTCTGCTATATATAACGATAAAGATCCTTGTGATGTAACTTTATCTGATTTATTTTTCTATGCTCGAAAAGGGGATGAATACTCAATAGAGTTACTAGATTTAATTGCAACGTATTTTGCAATTGGGTTGAATAATATACTCATGGTTATTAATCCTGATTTAGTAATTATACAAGGAATATACGTTGATGCTGGCCCAGAATTTATCGCTTCTATCAAACAGAAATTAGGAAAACTCTCTTTGCCAAAAGTAAAACATAATTTTTCTCTTATTTACACGCATTTTGGTAATGAGCGAGGAGCTCTAGGAGCTGGTTGTTTTGGTGTGGAGCACTATTTTGAGCAAATGGAATTTTATTATTAAAACGTCTGCTTTGCAGACTGGAATATATTAGGAGGCCGTTATGAAGAAAAAAGGGTTATTAATTATCGCTTTAGCAATATTGGTACTTGCTTTACCATTATTTGCACAAGGCAAAGTCGAGGACAAAGGTGTAAGTAAGACAACCTTAGGTATCGCTATTCGTACTTTGACCAATCCGTACCAAGCAAACTATAAAGTTGGTGCTGATCTGATGGGAGAAGAAACTGGTTTGTCTGTAGTCGCATTAACTTGTGAAGGTTCAAGTGAAAAGCAATTAAATGACGTGCGAGCACTTGTGGCTCGAACTAATGGTAATGTTGTATTCATGATTGATCCAAACGAATCACCTAACGTAATTCCATTGGCACGTGAACTCGATGCAGCTGGTGTTTACTGGGTTTCATGGTGGAACAAACCAGAAGAAATTAAAGTATGGGACTACAAAAACTGGGTAAGTCACATTTCTTTTGATGGAATCAGTGCTGGTGAGTTTACCGCTGAAAAATTATTTGAAAGTTTTAATTATGATGGGAAAATTGTAGCCCTTCAAGGATTGCTCTCTAACTCTATAGCTCAGGATAGGTTTACCGGACTTGAAAATACGCTTAAGAAATATCCTAAAGTAAAATTAGTTGCATACGAAGCCGCTGATTGGGATCGTACTATAGCATATGAAAAGACACGAAATTTGTTAGTAGCACATCCTGATATTAAAGGTATCTGGGCAGCAAATGACAACATGGCTCTTGGTGCATTAGAAGCTCTTCGTGCAGTAGGTAAAGCTGGACAAATTTTGGTTACAGGAACCGATGGTACAGATGAAATATATGAAGCCATTAAAAATGGTGAAGTTGTTGCAACAGTCTACAATGATTCTACTTATCAAGCAGGAATTGGGTTAGCAATTGCTCTCGCTGCTAAAAATGGTGAGATTAAAGTTGCTGATCTTAAAAAAGATCAACGACAGTTCTTTGCTGAAGCAACAAATGTAGATATCACTAATGTTGATGAAATTATTGCTGGTGCATCTACTTATGATTTTAAAGATTTATTTGCTTCATTCTCAAGACCTATGAAATAAGAGTAATGATGTTTCATGAATTATTTGATGTACGGCACATGTGCCGTACATCATTGAACTAGGATGATGAAAAGGATTAAAAATCGTATGGAAACTAAGAAAAACATTAACATACAGAGCTTAGACCAAATTAAAGCTAAGTTTATAAATACAAAACTAGGCAAAGTCTACAAAGCATTGCCCATATCTGGACAGATTGTGTCATTGGCCATTGTAGTGCTTATATTCTCAATCGGTACAAAAGGGCAGTTTCTATATTTATCGAATATCACTACAGTGTTAAGTATATCCGCTATTCCAATAATTCTTTGTATCGGAGTACATCAGGTCATCATCCTCGGTGCTATGGATTTATCTCTTGAAGGGGTCGTCGCAATGGCCGCAGTTTCTTCAGGGATTCTATTACGGAACTCCGTTAATACAAATGATATTGGTTTCTGGATAATTCCAGTAGTTTTAATAATAGGAGGAATAGCAGGGCTCATTAATGGTTTTTTGAACACTAAATTACGAATGCCTTCTTTTATTAGCACTCTTGGGATGAGTTGGACGTTATTTGGATTCGCTATAATGATTAGTAAGGGATCTAGTATTCCATTAAGAGATCATAGATTTCAGCAAATTTTTATTAAAAATATTCTAGGTATCCCATTAGTATTTTTAATCGCTGTGGTGATTGGCCTTCTCTTATACTTTGTTCAAAGAAAGACGAAGCTTGGAAAGCATATGTATGCCATTGGTGGTAATGAAGTGCTTGCAAGGCAAGCTGGCGTAAAAGTTGATAAGATTAAAACAATTATTTTTACTACTACTGGAATGATTTATGGGCTTGCTGGATTATTATTAGTAGCACGATTAAATAGTTCTGCTGCTCGATTAGGTAATAATCTGCTTTTTCCAGCCATGACAGCGGTTGCTGTTGGTGGCGTTTCTCTTTCTGGAGGTGTTGGAGGTTCGCTTAATGCTATTATGGGAAGCATTATCGTAGTTGCTCTAAATAATGGGCTCGTATTGATGAGAGTCAACCCATATCTTCAAAGTGCTGTTAATGGTGTTGTGTTGATTTGTGCAGTTGCTCTAACTATAGATAGAAATAAAATTGGTATTATTAAATAGGAGGCCCGAATGAAAAATGAAAAAATTATCGAATTAAAGGGCATCTATAAAATATTTCCTGGTGTCATAGCATTAAAAGGTTTTGATCTCGATATTTATAAAAATGAGATACTCGGTCTTGTTGGTGAAAATGGTGCTGGAAAGTCAACACTAATGAAAATTTTAACAGGAATATATCAACCTGATAAAGGGCAATTCTTTTTGAGAGGAAAGCCTGTTGTAATGCGCGATTCATTAGATGCGATAGAGCAAGGTATTGGAATGGTTTTCCAAGAAGGTTCTATTCTACCTAATATGACAGTTGCCGAAAATACGTTCCTTTGTCACGAAGATGAGTTTTCTAAAAATGGCATTATTTCTGAATCAAAGATGCTAGATGAAGCACGCAAAATATTTAAAGAAAATGGTTTAGATATCAACCCATCAACGATGTGTTCTCTCTTAAGTCCTGCTAAACGACAGATGGTTGAAATATCCCGTTTGTTGTGGCTCTCACGCATCTATAAGCATGATAATCCTGTATTGATTTTAGATGAACCTACTACTGTTTTACTAGAAAAAGAAATAAAAATTCTTT
Organism: uncultured Spirochaetaceae bacterium; assembly: GCA_964481535.1. GTDB lineage: Bacteria > Spirochaetota > Spirochaetia > Sphaerochaetales > Sphaerochaetaceae > SABI01. Next base: position 3,938 of record CAYZUR010000071.1, read on the forward strand.
TTGATATTCTGGGAAAGATAAAAAATCATGCTACTGTAATTCTAATTTCACATAGGCTTGAAGAAATAATTGAAAATAGCGATCGAATAGTAATTCTTAAAGATGGAGATTATGTAACAGAAATGCTTCAGTCTGAAGCAGATACTAGTAAAATTGAGCAACAAATGGTTGGCCGTGATCTTGCTGAAGGGTACTATCGTCGTGAGGAACAAGTAGAACCTACTGAAGAAGTGGTTCTTAGTGTTGATAGTCTATTTATTAGGGATGTTCTTGACCCGATTTCTTTCAAATTGTACAAGGGTGAAATTCTTGCGTTAGTTGGCCTCATTGGTTCTGGTAAGGAAGAGTTAGTAAAATGCCTCGGTGGTTCTGTTCAAATGAGTGGAGGAACTCTTATGAGAGGTGGTAAGAAGATAACGATAAATCATCCAAAACATGCTATAGCACATGCAATTGGATATATTCCAATAGACAGGCGGGTTGAGGGATTAGCTGCAGACCTTGATATAAGAGAAAATATTAACATGTTGGTATATAAACGATTAAAGAAAAATTTTCTTTTAAACAATAAGAAAGAAGTGGATAATGCTAAACATTGGATGGGTGTAGTAAAGGTAAAAGCAACAAGTCATCGGATGAGATGTGGCAATCTTAGTGGAGGAAATCAGCAGAAAGTAGTCCTTGGAAAATGGTTGTCGGCTGATTCGGAAATATTGGTTGTAGATCATCCTACCCGTGGTATAGATGTTGGTGCTAAAGATGAGATTTATCACCACATAAGAAACCTTGCAAAGCAGGGGAAAAGTATGATTATCATGTGTGATACTCTTGAGGAGGATATTGGATTGTGTAATAGAATGCTCATCCTCAAAGATGGAAAATTAGTTAACGAAATACAATGCCCTTCTGATGGGAAACCAACCCCAGCTGATATCATTCAATCAATTGTGTAATGGAGTAGAGAACATGAATAAAGAAATTACTAAGAAGAAGTTTTCTATGATTAAATCATTTAAGGCAATAACAAAATTACCAGCTATCGTATATGCACTTGGAATGCTCACTCTTTTCGTTATTATATTTTCGATTGGGAGTTCTTCGTTCCTTAATAGTTACAATATGCTTACTATTGGCAATTCGGCAGCTATTCTTTTAGCGGTTGCTTTGGGACAGGTTTTTGCGATTCTTACTGGAGGGATCGACTTGTCTGTTGGTGGTATCATGTCATTAGTGTCTGTAGTCCTCATGAAGACTCTCGAGCCGTTAGGTGTTTGGGCATACCCATTAAGCCTAGCAGTGGGTTTATTAGCTGGTTGTATGAATGGTTTAATAAATGCAAAGTTAAAGATTCCTTCATTTATTACCACCCTCGGAACAAATGGGATATTTATAAGTGTTGCTTATTTAATATCGATAAAACCTCTTTCTGCTCCAGCTTCTGCGTATAAACTTATGGACATTATAAATGGGACAACATTTGGAATAAGAAACATTATGATTATGGGCATTCTGATATTTGTCATTTTCTATATTATTCAGCGGAAAACTATAGTTGGAAGAAATGTCATGCTTTTAGGAAGTAATGAGAAGATGAGCTGGCTTTCAGGGATAGACATATTCAAAGTAAGAACTTTGGCATTCACATTCTCAGGATTGGGTGCTGGATTAGCTGGAATCATGCTGGCCAATAACTTGTACAGCGGGTATCCAACATTAGGTTCTGTGTATATTCTTAACTCGATTGCGGCGGTAGTAATAGGTGGCACAGCAATGACAGGCGGGTCCGGCGGTGTCGTTAATACATTGGTTGGGGTTCTGGTCTTGAGTGTAATTAATAATGGTATGAATATTATTGGAATAGATGTCTATGCTCAACAATCATTTCTAGGAATTCTTGTAATAGTAGCAGTTGCAATATCATTTGATAGATCAAAATTATCTGTGATTAAGTAGAATCCTTGGAATGAATATACTTATTATATTGAATTAGAAAATTATAAAATGGATATGCAAGTGGAGGCATTTTAATCCACTAACAACTGCTCGTTAGTTAATGTATTAGTTATTTAAACAATTACATTAACTTTTTAGGAGAATTAAAATGGATTTGAAATTAAAAGGTAAAAATGCACTTATAACTGGTGGCAGTGTAGGAATAGGGTTAGCTGTAGCTCGAAAATTTGCTGAAGAGGGGATGAATATTGTAATATTGGCCCGAGGTAAAGAAAGAGCTGAACTTGAAGCAAAAAGAATCACGGATGATTTTGGTGTAAAAGCCGTTGGTATCTCGTGTGATGTTTCTAAAGCTGATGAAATTAACATAGCTTCTAAAAAAGCTCTTGATCTGTTTGGTGGAATAGATGTCCTTGTAAACAATGCTGGTACTGGAAGTGAAGAGACTGTGATGGAAGCTTCAGATGAAAAATGGCAATACTATTGGGATCTACACGTTATGGCTGCAATTAGAATGTCTCGATCTTTGATTCCTTCAATGAGAGAAAGAAAGGGGGGAGTCATAATAAATACTGCATCAATATGTGCAAAGCAACCTCTATGGTATGAACCCATTTATAATACGACTAAAGCAGCATTGGTTATGTTTTCAAAATGTCTCTCTAATGAAGTTATTAAAGATGGTATAAGAGTCGTGAGTGTAAGTCCAGGCCTCGTGCTTACTCCAGATTGGTGGAAGACTGCAGATATTCTAGCAAAAGAAAAGGGGATAAGTCCCAAAGAGTATCTTGATGGAATTGCTGAAGATTTTGCTCCGATAAAAAGGTTTGCTTCTCCAGAAGAAATTTCGGAATTTTATGCATTTATTGCTTCAGAAAAAGCAAGCTATAGTGTTGGATCTAATTATTCATTAGATGGAGGGTGGTTGCGTGTCATTGATTAATAAAACTATGCAACAAGCAGTTATGACGGCTCCTGGGAAAATAAAATTTCAACAGGTTCCAATACCTGATCTTTTAAAAGATCAGGTGCTCATTGATATTGCTTATGTCGGAGTGTGTGGAAGCGATGTTCATGTCTATGGTGGAAAACACCCTTATACATCCTATCCTGTAGTGCAAGGTCACGAGGTTTCTGGGAAAATAGTGAAAATTGGTAGCGACGTGACAAAGGTCAAGGTTGGAGATCGAGTTACCATAGAGCCACAAGTTTCATGTGGTACGTGTTACCCATGTACTCATGGGCTATATAACATTTGCAATAATCTCAAAGTTATGGGTTTTCAAACTACCGGAGCTGCGTCAGATTATTTTGCAGTTTCGCAGCACCATCTTGTGAAACTTCCTGATAATATGGATTATCGATTTGGTGCAATGATTGAACCTTTATCAGTTGGAGTAAGAGCTGTCAAAAAGGCTGGAAATATGGAGGGGCAACAAGTTCTTGTAATTGGTGCCGGACCTATTGGAAACCTTGTTGCACAAACAGCCAAAGCTTTTGGTGCCTCAAAAGTGATGATTTCTGATGTAAACCAATTTAGGCTAGATAAAGCTCTCGCCTGTGGCATAGATGTAGCCGTCAATGTTAAAAAAGAGAGACTCAATGATGTAGTTGAGAGAGAATTTGGCAGTGAAAGAAAAGCAGATGTAATTTTTGACTGTGCAGGTGTTGAACAAGCAATTGAGAGTGCTTTGGATGTAGCAAGAAAAGGTTCTAATATTATTATTGTTGCTGTTTATGAAAAAATACCAAGAGTAAACCTTGCCTATATCAATGAGAGTGAAATAAATCTGATTGGTACTGCACGCTATAATATCTCTGATTTTGAGACTGCAATAGCGCTAG
>CAYZUR010000072.1:0-7706 GCA_964481535.1 uncultured Spirochaetaceae bacterium
CCTTTTTGAGAGCATTTTTGACAGGTATAATTATCTTTTGTATATACTTCTTTTATAAAAGATTTTATATGTCTCATGGAAGAACTTGAGGGATGAATAAGAGTAATGTAATAGGGTAGATATGTTTTCATACATCTCTAGTCTAGATAAAGAGTGAAGGGATAACAAGTAGATTAGTTATATATTTTTTACCAATTGTTGAAGGCCTTTCCTATTTACATATTTTTTATATTCTGATAAGGTTTCGTGAGTCACGGATTTTGTGAAGTTTTACTATATACTTATAATGCTCATGTATATGGTAAACGTTACAACTAGTCCCCCATAAAATGTGAATGTAAAGTATAAGGTGGAAATAATCATGGCACGAAGATGTGATATTTGTGGAAAAGGTACGGTAGCAGGTAACAATGTCACCCGTAAAGGTCAGGCAAAGAAGAAAGGCGGAGTTGGTCAACACATTGGTGTAACCACTAAAAGAACTTTCAGACCTAACATCGTAACAGTAAAGACACTCATTGGAGGAACTACACGCACAATAAAAGTGTGTACACGTTGCCTACGTAGTGGCAGGGTTCAAAAGGTCGTATAACCTTTTGTGTCTTTATTCAGTTAGTGAGAAAAGAGCCCTGTGTGGGTTCTTTTTTTTTACGTAAATCGGCTAAACGATAAAAAATTATTGATAATAGAAAATAAACCAAACTAAAGCCATTTGATCTACCATAAAAGGTCAAGGAGAACATAAGTGAATAAAATAGAAGTCCATGCAATTGAAAGTACTATGATTGTTGAAAGTGGAAGTGAGAATAAATTTAGAGAATTGATAGCTTCTTCTAAAGCAACTCATCACCTCTTTGTTATCTGTCCAGTCTCTCTCTCTACCCTTGAATTAGGGGATCTTTTAGAAGCAGCTAAAGCTCATGATGAGAAACTATGGTCTATGATGGAGTCTCACACGAGTGAGTGGATAGCATTAATAGAAAAAAGAGTTTCGCCATCCCATCAAAGCGCTATTTTAAGTGAAATTAAAAATGGATTTAATGCAGTAGAAGACCTACTTAGGGCAATATGGCTCGTTGGTGATATCTCAACAGGATCTGTGAAATATGTTGATTCACTCCTTATTCGCTTTTCGTCTCTTTTATTAAGTGAATTACTTATTGATGAAGGGATTGAATCAACGATTGTTGGAGTTTCTGAACTTTTAGGAAAAAAAGATTCACTTTTAGCCGCATTTAAAACAATTATTGTTAGTGGTGAATTAGAACAATCTTCTGCCCATAAAAATGACAGAAGTAGTGAGTACAGTGCAGCTAAACTTGCTAACGCTCTTGAAGCTCACACCCTAACATTTTGGAACCCCAATGAAGTGGTCTCCACTGCAGATATTAATGATGTGCCGGGTGCGAGTGTTATTAAAGCACTCACCTACGCTGAAGCTACTGAACTCTCGTTCTTTGGCTCTCCTGTTATTCATCCACAGAACATGGTCCCTATAATGGACAAAAAGATAGTTCTTAGACTTAGAAGTTTTGGACATATCGAAAACTGTGGAACTGTTATTGATGAGCAAGAGGGGAGAATCAGTGATACTGTTGTAAAAGGGTTCTCTGTCATTCGTAATATTGCCCTTATTAACGTTGAAGGAGCTGGAATGCTTGGAGTTCCTGGTATTTCAATGAGACTCTTTGCTGCAATGAATGAACATGACATTAGCGTTACCCTTATTAGTCAAGCTTCAAGTGAATATTCGATTTGTTTTGCAGTTCCTAGTGAACAAGGTGCTTTGGCACAAGCAACAGCAAAATCTACATTTTCTGTTGAAATTGAACAAAAAAGAATCTCTACTATTACAAGTGAATATGGATGTGCAATCCTCGCTGCAGTTGGAGAGCATATGAATGGAGTGCCAGGAATTAGTGGTACCTTCTTTGGTTCGTTAGGAAAAGCACATGTGAATGTGAGGGCAATAGCACAAGGCTCGAGTGAAAGAAATATTAGTGCAGTTATATTAGAAAAAGATGCTAAAAAAGCATTAAGAGCACTGCACGCAGGATTCTTTCTCTCTAACCAAGCCCTTAGTGTCGGTGTGTTTGGCCCTGGAAATATTGGAGCTACATTACTCGATCAAATTGCCCATGAAGCACAACGTCTTAAAAAAGATTTTGGTGTAGATATTAGAATACGTGCAATTGCAAACACCACCCATATGCTCCTTAGTGAAAATGGGATTGACCTTGAGAATTGGAAAGTCCTCTTTAAAAAAGAGGGAGTTCCTATAGAAGTCGCCACCATGGTAAAACATGTAAGTGCCTCATACTTTCCACATGCTGTATTAATTGATTGTTCAACAAGTGCCGAATTGCCAAACCACTATGTGGGATGGATTGAGCGTGGCATTCACATCATTACTCCAAATAAGAAAGCAGGCACTGCCCCATATCCTCAATATGCGAAGTTGATGGAAGCTGGAAGAAGATTTGGAAAACATTTCTTATATGAAACAACAGTCGGAGCAGGCCTTCCTGTCATAGGAACCCTTAAAGACCTTATTCAAACTGGAGACAGGGTGAAGAGTGTAGAAGGAATCGTAAGTGGAACACTAGCTTACCTATTTAGCCAATATGATGGAACTATTCCTTTTAGCACTCTCGTGAGGGGAGCAAAAGAGATGGGCTATACAGAACCGGATCCTCGAGATGATCTCTCTGGAATGGATGTAGCTCGAAAAACTGTTATCCTCGCAAGAGAAATGGGCTATAAAGTAGAAGTGAGCGACTTACGTGTAACATCCCTTGTTCCCAAAGAATTACAAAATGTTCCTGTTGCTGAATTTTTAGAGAAGATGGAATTGATGGATGAACATCTCTTTACTCTCTACAAAGAAGCGGCTAGTAAGAATCAACGACTTCGTTATGTAGGACAAGTTGCAAGTGATGGAACTTGCCATGTAGAACTTGCAAGTTACAATGTTTCTCACCCATTTGCTCAATCAAAAGGGACAGATAATGTAGTGGCATTCACCACAGAGCGCTACAGCACTCAGCCCTTAGTTATTCAAGGTCCTGGTGCAGGCCCTGCTGTTACTGCAGGGGGAGTCTTTGCAGACCTACTACGCCTCAGTGCCTATCTAGGTGCAAGGTTATAAGGGAGAGAGATATGAAGTTTATTAGCACACGGGGCTCTTCACCAGATGTTTGGGTAAGTGAAGCGATAATTAATGGTCTCGCCCCAGATGGTGGCTTGTATATTCCTCAAGTCCTCCCTCACCTCGATATGAAACATGCGCCCTCTTATAAGGATTATCCTCAGCTTGCCCATTTTGTATTATCCCCTTTCTTTGAGGGGGATGTGTTAGAAGATGAACTCCTTGATATCTGTAAAGAGGCTTTTAATTTCCCTATTCCACTTCATTTTCATAACAAAAATGAAGCTGTGTTAGAATTATTTCACGGTCCCACAGCTGCATTTAAGGACTTTGGAGCCCGCTTTCTAGCAATCACGATGGAGCGATTACTAAAAAAGAGTGATAAAAAGCTCACCATCCTTGTAGCCACAAGTGGCGACACTGGAGGAGCCGTAGCCGCAGCTTTTCATAAGAGAGAGAATATATGTGTAAAAGTCCTCTTTCCTAAGGGAAGAGTCTCTGCTCGCCAAGAGAAGCAACTTACCTGTTATAAGGATAATATTACCTCTTTTGCCGTAGATGGCTCATTTGATGATTGTCAAAAGGTTGTGAAAGAAGCATTTATGGATAAAGAACTCTCATCCAAAGAGGGTCTTACTTCTGCAAATAGCATAAATTTAGGAAGACTACTTCCTCAAATGGTCTATGCATTCTCCTCATCTCTTGAAATGAAAGACAAGTGTCATGAAGATGCTACCGTAATTATACCAAGTGGAAATGTTGGAAATAGCTGTGCTTCGCTGTATGCAAAAGAGATGGGAGCTCCTATTAAGAGCATCATCTTATCTGTGAATAGCAATACCACAATCGTTGATTACATTAACAGTGGATTCTATGAAGGCAGAGCCTCTATTTCCACCTTAGCAAATGCTATGGACGTGGGAGACCCGAGTAATATGGAGCGGATATTTTACCTCTATCCAACCCATGAATCCTTTATGAGAAACCTAAGCGCAGTAAGTGTGAGTGATGATGAGATAATTGAGAGTATTAGTGATGTATACAAAAACCATCATTACATTGTGTGCCCCCATACTGCAACAGGGGAGAAAGTGAGAAAGGATCTTTCCCTTATTGAGCCCACAATAGTCTATGCGACAGCACATGCTGCTAAATTTGAAACAATAGTTGAACCAATTATCAATCAAATAGTTGAAATTCCTTCTTCTTTGTCTGCTCTACTCGAAAAAGAGCAACATTACACCTCCATCAAACCTGATTACCACCTGCTCTTTTAATCAATATACTACTCTCTTGACCTTAGGGGCCTATGAGTAGTACTGTAGATATACCACCCCCAGGGGGGTGGTGGAGGATAAGATGCAACAAAAAGAATATCACATAGATGGAATGAACTGCTCAAGTTGTACAGTACATGTAGAAAAGAGTGTGAAAGATATTCCAGGAATTACAAATATACAGGTGAATTTATTAAAAAACTCACTCACTTTTTCATATGATGAATCAAAAACTGCAATAGAGGATGATGAAGTAGTTCAAAAAGTTAATTCTGCGGGCTATAAAGCTATCCCAGAACAGGTAAGTGAAAAACCACTTAAACAAGAAAATACCTATCAAAAGGAGTATCTAAAAGAGAAGAAGAGACGTACTGCTCAACTTATTCTCTCTATCTCCTTTGCCATTCCTTTAATGTATGTTGCTATGAGCGATATGCTCTTTTTACCTTTTTTCTCACTGTTTAAAGGGGATGAGGGAACATTTTATTTTGCTGCCCTTCAAATGTTCCTCGCACTTGGAGTTCTTATTGTAAATAAAGCAACGATCAGTTCAGGCTTTAGAACTCTTATAAAGAGAAAACCTACCATGGACTCCCTTATTGCCCTTGGCTCTGTTGCAGCATTTGTCTATGGAATTATTAATATCTTTAGTCTCATTGGCCCCCTCTACAATAGGGATAGTGCCGCTATTATGGCACTACGCCACTCCCTCTACTTTGAATCAGCTGGAATGATTCTTACCCTTGTATTAGTTGGTAAGTATCTTGAGTTCTTAGCAAAAGGGAGAACAAGTGCAGCAATAGAGAAACTCCTTAACCTCTCACCCGATACTGCCGTTGTCCTACGAGATAACAAAGAAGTAACTATTTCTTCAAGTGATGTTGTTGTGGGAGATTGCATTATTGTAAGAGGTGGCTCGAGGTTCCCTGTTGATGGAGTTATTACAAAAGGGAATGCTTCAGTTGATGCATCCTCATTGACAGGAGAGTCCCTTCCAGTAGAAAAGGGTGTAGGGGATGAGGTGTTTGCCACGACAGTAAACACCGTTGGCTATGTTGAAATAGAAGCTACTAAGGTGGGTTCTGAAACCACATTTAGTAATATCATCAGATTAGTTGAACAAGCGAGTGGATCAAAGGCACCTATAGCTCACTTAGCTGATACCATTAGTAGCTACTTTGTTCCAATAGTCATTACTATATCTCTTATTACGACCATTGTATGGCTTTTGATAAGTGGATCCTTTCCTTTCTCTCTCTCTTTTGGAATAGCTGTGCTCGTCATTAGCTGCCCATGTGCATTAGGCTTAGCAACTCCGACCGCTATTATGGTGGGTATTGGAAAGATGAGTGAAAGTGGTATCTTAGTTCGTCACTCAAGGGCAATTCAGGGATTGAGTAAAATTGATACTGTTGTTTTTGATAAAACAGGGACTATTACTACTGGAAATTTGAGTGTCAAAGAATTTATCACAGGTGAGTCAGTGATGAGAGAGACTGCTCTTCAACTTGCATATTCTATAGAGAAACGAAGTGAACACCCAATAGCAAAAGCAATAGTTGCTTGGGGCGATGAGAACAATATCAAAGAAGTAGATTTTGAGGAAACAACAACCCTTGTTGGAAATGGTATTAGTGGTATCTATCAAGGAGATACAGTTCTTGGGGGAAGCGATGTCTTTTTAGAAAATGAAGGTATTCGTATCCCCCTTAGTGTAAAAGATGTTGAAAAAGATGGAAATATAGTTGTCCACTTTGCCCTCAATAAAGAATATATAGGATCAGCTGTTATCTCTGATACCGTTAAAAAGAGTAGTAAGAGGGCAATAGATGAACTAAAGAAGAGGGGCTTTGATGTTATCCTCCTCACAGGGGATTCCGAAGTCGCGGCGAAAAGCATTGCATCCCAGGTTGGCATTGAAAGCGTCTTTGCTCGAGTACTTCCTGATGGGAAAGAGAGGGTAATTCTGGAACTACAAGAAAAGGGAAAGAAGGTTGCATTTGTAGGGGACGGGATAAATGATGCAGTGAGCTTAATGAGAGCTGATGTTGGTATTGCGATCCATGGAGCGAGTGATATCGCAATCGAGTCTGGTGATATTGTCTTATTAAAAGATGATGTAATGGATGTCTTACGTGCTATTGATATGAGTAAACGAACTCTTAGAGTGATAAAACAGAATCTATTTTGGGCACTATTTTATAATGTATTAGGAATTCCACTTGCTGCAGGACTCCTATATGTTCCATTCTCTCTCGCACTCTCTCCGATGTTTGCAGCATTTGCTATGAGTATTTCATCACTGTTTGTTGTAACCAATGCATTAAGATTAAAAAAATATCGATATAATTACTATAAGGAGGATACTTCTATGTATTCAAAAGAGATTAGTATTGAAGGAATGATGTGTAATCATTGTGTGAACCATGTGAAAAAAGGACTTGAGTCTATTGAGGGAGTAAATGCTGTCGTGGACCTCGATAAAAAAAGAGCTACAGTGAGTTCAACTCAACAAATGAGTGATGAAGTTCTCACTAGTAAGATAATCGACGCAGGATATTCTGTTACACACATTCAATAAAAGAGGAACTTATGAAAGCAGACCATAAAATGGTACTTACTGCCCTTAAAACAGCAAAAGGGCAGATTGAAGGAATAATGAGGATGGTAGATGAAGACCGCTATTGCGTCGATGTCTCCCATCAACTCCTTTCTACTATTGCAATATTAAAGAATACAAACAACAAAGTCCTTCATGCTCACCTTACAAGCTGTGTACGAGAGTCACTGATGAGCAATGAGGATATTGATCAAAAGATTAGTGAAGTCTTATCTATTGTAGATAAAATCACTACTTAGAATGTATCGACTTGGCAGGTTGGAACTCCCCTTACCACTAGGGGAGTGACACTGTCATCTCCAAACACACTTTTTGCTTTTTGTGTGAATATATCACATAGGGCAAGAGGAACGTATACCTGTACAGTTCCCGCAAATCCTCCCCCATGTACGCGAGCTGCTCCATCAGATCCAAGAAGCTGATCACACATCATAAGAGCGAGTGTTATTGGTTGAACTAGAGGATGAATGGGAGTATAGATATTTTGGAGAAAATGTAAGGAAGAGGCACCAGAAGCTTTAACAAGATCGAGATAGAGGGCAATATCATCATTTAACAATGCCTTATGCATTGCATCAACTCTCTCATTTTCTAATATGTAGTGGTATGATTGTATTAGTTGTTTGTAATTTTTTATTGTTTTTATTTTTTGTTGTTTTGA
>CAYZUR010000073.1:0-4565 GCA_964481535.1 uncultured Spirochaetaceae bacterium
TTTACAGGTAACATTGTTGAAGATGTTGGATTCTTACCCAATGGAACCTTTTATTACACATTAGCCCATGGAGCCCTCATCGCATATTCCATTAGCTACAGCTACCACATTTTGACTATAGTAATCCTCTTTTTTGGATCAAAATTAAAACCACTTCAAAGTGAAGGAAAGAATTTACGCCTTCCCCTTATTGGTGTATTTATTATGCTTATCGGGATTTTCACCAACTTATTCCCCCATTTAGGAAAATACCCCATAGACATCTTCTCATCAACAATAAATGCACTCCTTCTGTTTTATACAATTTATAAATATAAACTCATTAACTACTCACGAGTTGGACTCTATATTATCTACTCAACAATATTCATTATCATTGCATCAGTTGTGTACTATCTTATCATTACATTCATCCAAAGTTTTACCGTAGATTTTGTCCCAGGAAATGCTGCTTTCCTCGCTCTCCTTTTAGCCGTTGTTACCGCCTTTGTTATGTATCCCCTACGTAATATGCTTGTATACCTCATTGACATTATTATTATTCCACGACGCCATCCATACCAAACAACGATTAAAAACCTATCACACAAACTTACAACCATTGTAAACCTACAAAATCTTGGAGACGAGGTAGTAAAAAGTTTAACACTAGGATTAAAAACTCAATGGGTAGTATTCATCGCTAAACAAATAGATAATAAAGAAAATTTCACCTTAATTGCAAACAGTAAATGCCCTACATCTCTCAAAGAAGGAGATAAAATTCTATTTAATTTTTCCCATGAAATTGAACAAAAATTACAAAAACAAAGTAGAGAGAATAGTTCTGCAATCATAAGTGTTCCAGAAAACGAAGAGAAAATAGTAATTAGCTCACACCTTCCTCCATCAGATTTACTCATCCCTCTTATCTTTCGAAAGCAAATTGGAGGTTATATTGTGATAGGTTATGAGAACACTAAATCCCTCATTTCACCCATCGAACTCGATGCACTTGAAATATTAGCAGCGCAAAGTTCTCTCTCCTTAGAGAATACACTCTCTTTTGAACAACTAAAAATCCAAGGCAATGAACTTACCTTAAGCAAAAACAAATTAGAAGCTATTTTTAATGGAATAGCCTCTCCTGTGTGTTTAATCAGCATTGAATACATCATACAAGAAGCAAATGCTGCAGCAGAAACCTTCTTTGGTAATAATAGAAAAGATCTCATAGGATCAAAGTGTTATAGAGCATTTTTTCACCGTGACCGACCATGCGCTTTTTGTAAAGCACTTGATTGCCTTCACACAGGAGTATTACAAGAAACAGATGCTCATATGACAGATAAAATCTTCTCCTTCCAATTCCATAATGTGAGAGTTCCAGAAAATGCTAAAAACGTATTTATCGAATTAATAACAGACATCACCGAGCAAAAGAAACTCCAAGAAGAGATGTTTAGAACAGAAAGAATGGCTGGAATTGGAACCCTTGCGACAGGAATAGCACATGAATTAAACAATCCCCTCGCTGCAATCACCGGGACAGCTGAAATCATGCTTAGTGAAGTTGAAAAAGAAAACCCACACCATGAATATCTTAATGATATCTTGGCCTACTCTAAAACAGCAGCAAACGTAATTAAAGAACTCTCAATTTACTCACGGAAAGAAGAAGTAAAAGAGACTCAATATGTAGAAATAATTAGTGTATTAGAATTTGCCCTTCGACTTGCAAGTCGTGGTAGCGATTCACAAGGTATTGTAGTAAAACGTAATTACCACGCCCTCCCCTCGATCCAAGCAAATGAGGGAGAATTACAACAACTATTCTTAAACCTCATTGTCAATGCAAATCAAGCAATGGAAGGGGTCGGAGGTCTTACCCTCACCTGCTCTGTTAAGAATGATTTTGTCTATATCAGTGTTGGAGATACAGGATGTGGCATAGATGAAAAAAGTATTCACCAATTATTCACCCCCTTTTATACGACAAAACCACCTGGGTCAGGGACAGGACTGGGCTTAACAAATTGCTATAACATCGTTGAGAAAATGGGTGGTAGGATTAATGTAAAAAGTTCTAGAGGAATAGGATCAGAGTTCACCGTAGTATTCCCACTAAGTGAAGAGGGAAAAAATGCAATTCACTTTAAACTAGTGAGAAACTCTGCCGAGTTAAACGATGTATTTTTTATCCAAAGAAAAGTGTTGGTAGGAGAAAAAGGATATCTTGAAGAATCTATTCACAGAGATGAAGATGAACAAGCAACACATATTCTTGCTTTTAAAGGATTACAACCTGTTGGAACAGTATCTCTCATGACAAGTGATAAATTCTGGCCTCTTCCAATATCAAAATATTTTGATATAGAATCTGTATTGCAATCAAAGAAAAGCGCTGAAATCATACGATTAGCTGTATTATCTGAAATGAGAAATACATCTGTATCTATTGGTTTGATTATTCTTGTATTCCTCTTAGCTCGTAGCAGAGGAGTGGAAGAAACTATTATTGATGTCTTCGCCGATGACACAAAAACTATTAAACTCTACAAGAAATTTGGATTTAAAGAAATTGGAACCTACAACTCTCCATCCGCTGTAACAGTAATGACATTGCAAACAAAAACAACCATGGAAGGAGATACAAACCAACTAAAACACTTCGTTCGCCCTATTTTTGGAAGATTAAAACCTCTATTCGATTTCGGAGACGACACAAAAGGTATTTTAGAAGAGATGGAAAGCATTCTCTCCCCTGTTGCTCGAGATATAAAAGAAGAGTAACCTGCACCATACTATAAAAAGGATGAATATATGGAAGTAGACAAAGAACACCTCATTATGAGAAACGTAACAAGTGAAGATGCTAAAAACCTCCTTACCTTCTTGTATAAAGTAAGTGATGAAACACAAAACCTTACATTCAGCTCATCAGATCTTTCAATCAGTGTAGAAGATGAAACAAGATTTCTCTCAAAAGCGTCAAAAGAACAAACATTCATCATAGCAGAGTATAAAGGGATCATTATTGGAACAACGCAACTTATCATCCCTCTCCGTGAAAGGGTAAAAAGAACAGCCTCAATGGCAATATCTGTATTACAAGCATATTGGGGAGAAGGAGTCTCTACCCGCCTCATAGAAAACATCCTTGAAAGAGCCGTTATCCTAGGGATAAAAAAAATAAACTTAAAAGTGAGATCAGATAACACAAGAGCCATTAAGTTTTATGAAAAATATAATTTCAAGAGAGAAGGTGAAACAAGTAGAATGTTCTACATCGATACCTCATGGGTAAGTGGGACCTACTATGGACTTGAATTATAAAAAAACCCTAGAAAAAACACTATTCATTCTTTTCCTTCACATACGCAACAATTGCCTGACTCATAAAAAGAGCTGTCCCAAACTTAAGAGGATCTCATCACTACACTCATAGTAATAACGGCTAATATGATTCTGCCGTTTCAATACAGTTTCACCCACCTTAGCATCAAGAAAATCAGAACCAATTAATAGAGAAAAAGTGGAAATAATTATATCATCCTCACCTCTTATCTTCTTCCACTCATCATCTGTATAACTCTTTGTTCTCCTATTTACTCACTTTATATTCAGTACTCTCACCTCAATTACGTAATGCTTCGCTTTCATAGTGAACAATAGTAGCATCTATCTCTTTTTAATTCTCATAGATATTTTTGTTGCACAAGCATTTCCTTTTCACTAATAGATGAGTCTAGAAGGCCCTTTATACGAGCCAAAGGAAAACCAAGTTCCTTACAATAAAGAATCTTCTTTACCCTGTGAATATCTTTTTCAATGTAGTATTGATACCCAGATAGAGAGATTTCACTCGCCTTAAATAAGCCAATTTCATCATAGTAGTGAAGAGTACGAACACGTATTTTGGTAAAATGAGCAATTTCATGAATTAATAATTTCATAAAAATAGATATACACCCTCCCCGTGCGTAAGAGTCAAGGAGAAAATCTTTACTGAAAAGAGCTATCTTTACAATCTGTAAAAGGAGCCTTTACGTTATTTACAACTTATGAGTATCTTATCTAACACCAAGAGAAAAGGAATACACGATGGAACATATTGAAACATTGTTATTAACTGGAAGCCACTTTAATCCAACAAAAGAAGAACTTAATCGATTAGAGAAAAAATTTCCTCAACTAAACGTGACAGTAAAAGGACAAAAAGAGTACACAGTAGAAGAAATAAAAAAAGCACATATTATTGTGGGATCACCAAAACCATCCTATCTAAAAGAGGCACACAACCTTTTATGGCTACAAACCCCTAGCGCAGGAATCCAACAATTTAGTGATAAAACCCTCTTTGCATCCCCCTCTACAATCCTCACTAACGCTTCAGGAACCTATGGCAAGCAAATAAGTGACCATGTTATCGGATCAATCATTGCCCACAACCACAACTTTCATACCTATAAAGAGCAGATGAAAGAGAAAATATGGCACGATTACATTCCCATGAGTAACATATGGGAGAACACCATCCTTATATTCGGGTATGGTGATATTGGAAAACAGATAGCAAAAAAAGC
>CAYZUR010000073.1:4575-7649 GCA_964481535.1 uncultured Spirochaetaceae bacterium
CGATATGCATGTAATTGTTGTTACACGCACATTAAGAGAAAAAGAGAAGTGGGTTGATGAATTTTATACAACCAACGAATTAGACACAGTGATACATAGGGCTAACTATCTCGTCTTATCTAGTGCAAGTACAAATGAAACATTCAATATTATCGATGAAAAACGAATTGCTTCTTTACCACACAATGCCTATATCATCAACATTGCAAGGGGAAACCTCATTGATGAAAAAGCCCTTATTGCACACCTTCAAAACAAGCACCTTAGTGGAGCAACTTTAGATGTAACAGAAAAAGAACCACTCGAAAAAGATAGCCCCCTATGGAACGTACCCAACGTCCTCATTACTCCTCACTCTTCGGGTCTCTCTAAAGATGTTCCGTCTATAGTATTTGAACTCTTTTATTCAAACCTCTCATCCTTCCTAAAAAAGGAAAAAATGAAAAATGTGGTAGACTTTGAAAAATCATACTAACTCAAGGAGACGTTTTCTTTACAACTCCTCATCACCTCTTATTTTCTTCTTTTATTGAAACATCACTAAAAGTTAGATAGTATGCAACCGATGAGGATCCTTTTATGAAAAAATTATTGATTACACTTTTAGCCATCTTTATTACTACATTCATTTCAGCACAAGGACTAAAGGAACAAGAGCCTATCCTCAAAGTCGGAATGATGAGTGCTGTAGATATTGTTCCCTTCTATGTTGCAAAGCAAAAAGGATACTTTGAAGAAGAAAGGGTAAACGTTGAACTTATCCAATTTTCGAATGGACAAACTCGCCAAACAGCCCTTCAAACAGGACAAGTTGACGGATCTATGACTGATATCATCTCACTCATCACAAGTAACTCTAACGGATTTATCATGAAAGGAACCCTTTCAACTGACGGAGTATTTCCACTGCTAGCAACAAAAGACCTCGATACAACCGCTACACTCACTTCTGGTGTAATGCAGGTGAGTGTCACGAATTACCTCCTTGATGAATACCTCTCATCAACTCATGAAATGAAAAAAGTATATATAAATGACATCCCCACCCGACTCGAAGCCCTTCTAAATGGCAATATCGATGTTGGAATATTTCCAGAACCTTTCGCTTCAATTGGTGTACTAAGGGGAGTAAAAAAGATAATAGTACATGGAAAAGAAACAGAAAGTGTAGATATTATTGCATTCACAGACAAAGCAATAACAGAGAAAAGAGAACTCATAGCAGCTTTTCACAGAGCATATGAAAAAGCAATTATTGCATTAGAAATCAAAGAAGCAGACGCGCGCGAAATTCTATTTAAATCAATCAAAAACCTCCCACCTGCTATAAAAGATACGATCACTATCCCCACCTTTAATAGAGGAAGAATCCCATCAAAAGAGTTTGTACAAGAACTTATCACCTACACTCAAAACATCAGTGGAATTGCAATTACTCTAGAATACACTGACATTATTGATGACTCATTTATTAAATGAAAACCCTTACCTCAATCACATCATTACAAGTCTCATATGGGCCTGTCATTGCCTTTAAAAACATCTCTTTTGATATTAAACAAGGAGAAAATGTATCTATCATAGGAGATTCTGGATGTGGGAAAAGCTCACTATTGCATGCAATAGCACACCTCATTCCCATAACAAAAGGGAGAATAGAAAAGCACTTCTCATCAGAAGAATGTGCCATTATGTTTCAAAAAGAATACCTCCTCCCTTGGAAAACTGTTCAAGATAACATCGTGTTCAATTATCCTAAAAGTGAATATCTAGAAGAAGCACAACGATTAATGAATACCTTTTCAATAGAACACTTAGCAACACGCTACATCCATCAATTAAGTGGTGGAGAGAAACAGCGAGTTGCCCTTGCCCGATCTCTGTTAAGACGGCCAACTCTACTTCTTCTCGACGAACCCCTTGCTGCCTTAGATGAACAAACAAGAGAGAGTATACAACAAGAAATAAAAGAGTATGCTCACCTACACAACATTACACTCGCTCTTGTCACCCACAGCATCAGTGAAGCTCTCTATATTGGAAAAAAAATCTTAATCATGAATTCACAAGGAATCACTCACACCCTTATGAATCCTCTCTATGACGATAAAAACATAAGAAGCAATGAACAATTCTTTTCCCTTCAGAAAAAGGTAAGAATGTATCTAGAAAAAGAGAGAGGAAAATGAAGAAAATTACAGACTTACTAAGCGGAATGGGATTAATTATTATCTTCTGGTACATAGCAGCAACAATCATCCATCACCCTGTTATTCCTCTTCCTCATATAGTGATACATAAATTCATCCTCTCTCTAACAAACAAAGAGATCTATATTCATCTCTTTTCTTCCTTCAATAGAGTACTTATTGGATCAATCATCGCAATTTGCATTGGATTACCTGTAGGAATCATAAGTGGGAAAAGTAAAAAAGTAGATGCTATTATCTCTCCTATCTTGTACCTCTTGTACCCACTGCCAAAAATTGCCTTCTTACCTGTTTTCATGGTCTTACTCGGAATTGGGAACCTCTCTAAAATCGCCCTCATTGCAACTATTATCCTATTTCCCATAGCAGTATCTATACGAGATGGAATAAAAGAGATCTATGCTGAATACAACACTCTTAGCTTAGCATTTCATCTCACTAAAAGAGAATTATATAGACACATTCTCCTTCCAGGAATTATTCCCCGCCTTTTTAGCTCACTCCGTATTACATTAGGAATCAGTCTCTCCGTATTATTTATCAGTGAAAACTTTGCTTCATCAACTGGAATTGGGTATTACATAATGAATAATTGGGTAATGGCAAACTATGAAGGAATGTATGTGGGTATTATGGCGTTAGGACTATTAGGACTGCTCTTATATATAGGCTTAGAAAGCATTGAAAACACAATGATTCCATATCGAAAAAAACAGTAATAACGCAATAATTTATTGCCTCAAATACAAAATTATATTGTAAATAATTCGTTTCTATCATATTCTTTTTTTCATATGAAACCTCACAAAGCTGTATATTTATTAGCCACATTATTCATGGTAGCTACTCTCTATTCTCCTCTAA
>CAYZUR010000074.1:0-7552 GCA_964481535.1 uncultured Spirochaetaceae bacterium
AAGTATGCAACAGATGATAATAAACACATTGAGAAATTAATCGATGTAGATGAAGTAATGATAAACCACATGGTTCTACCACCAGGAGACTCTGTCCCGAATCACTACTCTGACTCAAAGGTACATATGATTATTGCAAGGGGAGAGTTAACCCTTGAATTAGATGATCAAGAACCTCATACCTATCCAAGGGGATCAATTGTCAATGTTCCCTACCACGTATTCATGAAAATACGGAATGAAGGTAATGAGACAACAGAATTCTTTGTAACAAAAACACCCTCTCCTAGGGTCTATAAACAAGAATAGTTGGATTATTTATAAACTGAATGCACATTCAATTCATAGAATCTTTCCACCCCAGATAAATTCCACACAGATTGGCAATCCTCAACTTACAGGCACTACCTTAAAAAGTATGGGAATTGTGTAAAATTCTCTCGGGCTCTTTCACAATTAGAGGCCGCCGTCTTGTTAGCAGACCAAAGGCCTTTAAGTGAATTGGAACAGCAAGGGATGATACAATCCTTTGAATACACCCATGAGTTAAGCTGGAATGTGCTCCGCGATTATCTCAAAGATCAAGGAACACAACAACTATATGGTTCGAAAGATACTGTGGGTGCAGCTTTTGCCGTGGGATTGATTCAGGATGGAGAAGCTTGGATGGAGATGATAAGGGATTGCAACCGTAGCAGCCATACCTACAATATAGAAGTTGCTCACGCGATTGTAACCCATGTCACCAACTCATATATCCATAAATTCAAAGAGCTTCAGAAAACATTTGAAGGCCTTGCCCATGAAATCAAAGCCTGACGCGCTCAATACTGGCCTAAAACCTAATATTCTCAATCTACTCAATGAGGTATTCAATTCATACGAGGCGATAGAGACTGTAGTGCTCTATGGTTCCCGTGCGAAAGGAACCTATCATGCTGGCTCGGATATTGATATAACCATTAAAGGAGAGCATGTCAAGGATTCCTTAGTTGGCAAGGTTGAAGAGGATATCGACAATCTTCTTCTTCCCTACTCCTTCGATATCTCATCATGGTCTCAGATTGATAACGCTCAATTGCGTGCGCATATCGAACGCGTAGGAATCATCATCTATCAGCGCCTGTAAGGTACGACGAACTTTCATAAAATCTACACCCCTGAATACAGACATGTATTGACTACACCTAAACTTCTTGAAAATTTCCCACTCAAACATAATCAATCAGCAGTTTTTCATGTTCTTAAGCATTCTTATGCAAACCTCATCGCAGCGGTATAGGACTTGCCATCCTTTCTGTATTGATATCTTTCAACTCGACTGATTATCAATCGTTCTAATCACAGGGGGATGGCGCAATGGAAAGAAGCGAAGAGTTGGTGAAAGCTTAGCGCGAATGATATTTGCATCGTGAAAGAAATAGGGCTCAATCTAAAGAACTTGATACATAGTAGACTTAAGAGCCCTAGAATATGTACTTACCAAGCACTTTTGGAATGAAACACACGCGTCTGCTCCAATGTGTGCCTGCTTGTTCCCTAGGAGATTATACATTAAATAATGCGTGATACTTAGTAAATCAATCGAGAAAGTAAATTTTAATCCAATAAGGAGAACCATAGTCTTTCAGACTCTATCACAAGGCTTGATACGAGTTCTATGAATGAGCCAGATATAGGACATCATAGTATCTTGCCTGTTTTTAATTCTTTATTATAATTAGAATATATCCATTCTTCATTAACTCAAAATTGAGGAGTAACCTAGAAATCCTTTTACTTTTACTAGCTATTTTCTCTCTAACAAACAGACGGTCTCCATATGAGAAGTATGTGGATACATATCAACAAATACTAAGGTACTAATTGTATATCCCACCTTTTCTAGTAAGGAAGCATCCCTAGAAAAAGTTGCACTATCACAAGAGATATAGATAACATGGCGTGGATTAAGCTTACCAATTGAATTAATCAAAGACGGCTCTAAGCCAACTCTTGGTGGATCTACTATGAGAGTATCACATGAAATACTTGACCGGTTTTTCAACCATTTAGTAGCATCTGTTGTAATAAAACTCGTATATTTTAGATGCTTTTGCGCTAAAGCAATACATTTTTTATCACTCTCTACTGCAAAAACTGTTCTCTTATCATTTTCTACTAGAGAAGCAAATGTTCCAATTCCACTATAAAGGTCAACAACAGTTTCCCCAACGGTCCACTCTTTTACTATTTCTCCCATCTTCTCTAACATCTCTTTATTTGATTGAAAAAAGACATTGGCATTCACATAGAGCTTTTTATCAAGGAGAGTAACACTGACCTCTGATTCATCGAGAGTAACAAGACCATTATCTCCCTCAAATGCTGAGATCGTAATTACTGAATTCTTTTTAAAAGGGTCAATCTTTTTAGCTTTATCCCATAAGAGATCTCTTTTATCGTTGAGAAGTTCATTAAGAGATGGTGAAAGGAGAGGACAACTTGTGATATCAACAACATCATGGGTACCACGTGATAAAAATCCAACAGTTTCTTCTCTCTGGTTCAAACTAAACTTCACCCTCCCACGATAATGAAGAGGAGAACCTGTGATAGAGGGTAATAGAGTAAAGGAATTTGTATCGATGTGTCCAATACGTTCAAGATTTTCAATGATGATTTTCTCTTTGATCTTCACCCCTTCTAAATACTCCACATGTTGAAAATCACATCCACCACAGATTCCATAATAGGGACAAAAGGGAGTCACCCTATGAGGGGAAGGGGTAATAATTTCAACAACTTCCCCCTTAATAAATTGTTTTTTGATGGTGATGGGAGTTGCAACAATCTTTTCACCAGGTAGCGACATGGGAACGAACCAAATCTTATTCCCATCTCGTGCTAACCCTTCTCCTTTAGAAACAACTTTCTCTATTAAAAGGGTGGTTAATGTATTATTCATCCTTTATATCCTACAAGATTACAAAATTCATCTACATACGTCCCTATCACACTTATACTCTCATTCCAGAATTCTCTCTGTGCAATATCACAATTAGCTGATAAAGTTACCCTAGCAGCTTCATCTTTTCCGGTATAATTTAATAAGGTATCAAACTTCTCAGTAAACCCATCTGGTTGCTTTTCATACTCTTTATATAAGCCGAGTGAGAATAATTGGCCAAATGCATATGGGAAGTTATAGAAAGGGAGCTCCACACTATAATAGTGTCCTTTCACAGCCCACATATATGGATGAAGTTCATCAGGATTAAGGGCATCTTGATACGTTTTTAATTGAGTATCCTTCATAATGTCACAAAGCTCCGAGGCACTTAATTCTCCCTTAGCTCGTTTCTCGAACACCTCTTTTTCAAAATAGAAACGACTTAAGATGTCTACACATGTTTGAGAAGCATCTTGGAGAAATCCTTCAATCAAAGAAAGACTTTCCTTTGTAGAGCTATTTGAGAGGGCTCCTTTAAAGAGGATGAATTGACTAAATATTGAAGCTGTCTCAGCAAGGGTCATAGGATAATGGCGAAGTAATGCACTCTCATCTTTCGTAATAAAATCATGGTAAGCATGTCCTAATTCATGAGCAACAGTTGAAACTGCATCAAAGCTCCCATCAAAATTACACAAGATTCGAGTCTCTTTTCGTAATGGGAATGAGGTACAATAAGCCCCTCCTACTTTCCCATATACAGAAGGGGAGTCAATCCAGTTATTTTCAAATGCTTTTTTCGCAAAGGAACCCATAGATGGGTGAAAAGAGGAGAACTCTTTTACTATCAAATTAGCCCCTTCTTCAAATGAATACGAAGAGTCTTCACTTCCAACAGGGGCAAAAAGGTCATAAAAAGAGAGGGATTCAAGTCCAAGATGATGAGCTTTTGCTTTAAAGTAGCGATTAAATACCCCTAAATTATCTTCTATTGCCCCAATCATAGCATCTAATACTTCTTTCGAAATTCGAGATTGAATAAGGGCATTCTCTAATGGATCTTTATAGTGTCTCTTTTCATAGAGGGTGCTTGCTGCCCCTTTCACTCCGTTAAGGGCAAAAGAGAGAGGTAATTCCTGACTTTTCCAAAGAGTGAGTTCATTATAGTAAGCTTCTTTTCTCACCTCTCTCTTTTCATGAAAGGCAAGTGCCCTCAATTCATTAGCTGTTTTCTCTTTACCATCTACTACAATAGTACCTGTTGAAGTAATAGCTTCATGAAGCCTCGAAAAAGCATCAGCACCACTTATCACAAGCTCTGCTGCAAGGGCCTCTTCGGATGAACTCATCATATGATGTTTTTCATTAATTAATTCAACTAAGACATATTTATATTGAGTGAGAAATGAATTATTTTTCACGAACTCTAGTACGGTATCTTTATACTTATATAGAAATGAGACTAATTCTACTTGAATTTGCTGTACAAGTAAGCCTGACTTCGATACATCATGGACAGCTTGCATTGCTTTTTTATCTGAAGTATTCACCGTCAGTAGAGCATGAGCGTAGGCATCAAGAGTTTCAAAAGTATCGAGAAGAAGCTCAAAAGATGAGAGAATTTGTATAAGATGATTCAAGAATAACTCATCATTAACATCTTTATGAATAAGCTTTTCAAGATCAGTATACATTAATTGAATTCTTTTCAGGTCATTAGTGAATTCAACACTCTCAGTATCTGTATAGATAGAGGATAGGTTCCATCGGGGTAAATTATTCATAAAGATCTCCTGTATTGTGGTATTGTAAGTGTAAGACATCATAATACTTTTA
The DNA here is from genome assembly GCA_964481535.1 of uncultured Spirochaetaceae bacterium. GTDB lineage: Bacteria > Spirochaetota > Spirochaetia > Sphaerochaetales > Sphaerochaetaceae > SABI01. Next base: position 4,769 of record CAYZUR010000074.1, read on the forward strand.
TTCAAGAATAGAAAAGAGGAGATTTAGAGATCTATTTGGTATTCACTAATTTTATTTATGAGCGTTCTTCTAGAGATACCAAGTTCTAAAGCTGCCCGGGTTCTGTTTCCTTCCCATCTATGAAGAGATCGAATAATTGCTTCATGCTCTAATTCTTTTAAACTTTTCACTTCATTATCGTGTTCGCTAGAAGTGGGGGAATTACTCCTTTCACCCATATGTAATGCACTTCCACTCAAATTAACATCTTCCATTTGGAGAGTTGTGGTAGTTGCAAAGATCATAGCTCTTTCTAAAATATTTTCTAGTTCTCGCACATTCCCATAGAAAGAGTGATCTTTAAGGAGGTTAAGAACATCTACCGATAATCCGTTAGTACTGAGCCCCATCTTTTTATTAAGTTTTCGTATAATATCTGCTGCTAATAATGGGATATCTTCTTTTCTCTCTCTCAAAGGGGGAATTGCAATTCTTACCACATTTAAGCGATAAAAAAGGTCTTCTCTAAACAACCCCTCTCTTACCCTCTCTTCAAGAATTCTATTTGTAGCTGCAATAATACGAGCATTTATGGGAATAGGTTGAACTCCACCGAGACGATTCATTTTCCTTTCTTGAAGTACTCTTAATAATTTAACTTGTAGCTCCATTGGCATATCCCCAATTTCATCTAAAAAGAGTGTTCCTCCACTAGCAAGTTCAAACATTCCAATCTTTCGAGAAACAGCTCCTGTAAAAGCTCCTTTTTCATATCCAAAGAGTTCACTTTCTAATAAGTTTCCAGGAACTCCACCAATGTTTACCGCAACAAAAGGGGAATGTGGATGTTCTCCACTTTTATGAATTTGACGAGCTACGACCTCTTTTCCAGTACCACTCTCCCCTGTTATAAGAACGGTTGCCCCTGAATGTGATATCTTCTGTATTACTTGTTGAATATGGTGTATTGCTTTACTTGAACCAACAAGGAGTTGATCTTCATCATTGTTAGCAACTCGGGTTTCCACAGTAGTACGCAGTTGATAATTTTCAATGAGAGAGCGAAGTCGAATAGTAAGCTCTTCAATATCGAAGGGTTTAGTTACATAATCTTGTGCCCCCTCTTTGAGGGCTGCAACAGCATCAGGAATTTCACCATGAGCACTAATCATAATAACGGGCATTCGAAATCCTTCATGCCTAATCCATCTTAACAGTTCAAGTCCATCCATCCCTGGCATTTTTAGATCAAGAAGTACCGCTTCATAGGCAACTTGGCTTAAAAGACGTTGAGCAGAGAGTCCATTTTCAGCTGCATCACTTTCAAAGTGTTCCAACTCCAAATAGGTGCATATGAGAGTACGAATATTTATTTCATCATCAACTACTAGAATTCTCAACGAATTTTCTCCTATATGTGGACAAGGGGTAAGATAACTTCTACTGTAGCACCTTTATCTTCTCTGTTATAAATCTTTAGTTCACCGTTACGAGCTCGAATAAATTGACGAGAAATTGAGAGTCCTATACCTGAACCATGAACCTTAGTGGTATAAAATGGATCAAAAATCTTCTCAAAAGCTTTTTCATCAATTCCTTCTCCTCTGTCCCGTATATAGATATGAACCCGTTTCCTTTTCCCCTTAATAATCTCAACTGTTACTTCAGGGTCTTCTTCACTACTACTTTCAATTGCATTTTTCAACAAGTTTTCAAAAATAGAACGTGCTCTGTAAGGGTCTATTGAAATATATGCTTTTTCTAAAGAAGTTGAAACTATTCGAATCGGAGTATCAAATCGTTTTGTAAGGGATTCTATTAATGCCCTAATTTCAACATGTTCTGGGTTCCCTACGGGATTCCTTAGAAAATCATTAATTCTGTTAGTGAGAGCGGTAAGCCGATACGACTCTTGGTCTATCAAACTAAGTCCCGCAATAGCTTCTTTAGGAAGAGTTTTCTTTAAGATAGCTATTTGTAGTGCTATAGCACTTAAAGGATTTTTTATTTCATGGGCTAGTGTTCTTGCAGCCTCTCCGAGATTTACTAGATGCTCTTGTTTAGCAAGCCGCTCTCTATACTTTCTATTATTTTGATACACATTAAAAATAAGGATGAGAAGTAATAATAGGGCAAGAATTGAGACAACGCTAATAAATCTCACACTCATTACTTTTGAGTAGTATTCTTGGCCATCAAATAAGACATAGAGTACATCGGGGAAGGTAAGAGGAGAAGGAAGGTATCCCTCTTCATCTAACATCAAATCCCCTGTTTCCATCTCAATGGTAAAGCGACTGTAACGAAGATATTCAATCATTCCTGTATCTTTGTTGTAGGAGGCAATTCCATTAATATATTGTTCACTACCTCTACCACGCTGTATGGCACTAAATTTATCGAGAGGGATAGTATTGGGGACAGAACCTAGTCCGAGTCGGAGCCTTCCATTATTAGAATAGACTCCAATTCCTTTCACCTTTGCGTCTCCCATAGCTTCTAATGCTTTAGAATGTTCTTCCTGTAAAAGTAAAAGGGTTGAACTCGCAAAACCCCTCTCTGCTTCAAATTGCATTAAGGTGGTTTCACGATCTATAAATAGTTGAGCAAGAAATATTACCAACGTGGCAAGTACTATAAAGAGAAAAGAGAGACTGATAAAAATAACAATCTGCTCCTTCCCTTCTAATGCTTTCCATCTGTTGGTTCTACTCATAATTCAAGGCCTCTATTGGATCTAGTTTTGATGCTTTAAACGCAGGATACCATCCAAAGAAGACACCGACAAGAGTAGAAAATCCAGCA
>CAYZUR010000075.1:0-2006 GCA_964481535.1 uncultured Spirochaetaceae bacterium
ATATTGAATTTGCTAAACACAGCGCATGGGCAGAATTTGGTAACGTTATTCCAACTCTCCCTACAAATGGAAAAATTGTAGTTACCTGTTACTCTGGACAAACAGCTGGTCAAACAGTTGGGATCTTACGAGCAATGGGATATGATGCGTATTCATTGAAGGGTGGAATGAACAATGGATGGGCAAATACAGATTTACCAACCGTTCAATAATCTGCTATACTAATAACACTAAAAGATACCGTCTCTATTGACGGTATCTTTTTTAGGGAAGCTGATGGGGTCTGGTGGCCTCCACGGTCTTCAAAACCGTCGGCTGTAGAGAATGCAGCGGCAGGTTCGATTCCTGTCTCTTCCGTACTATGAAAGATAATTCGCTTTTTCCTCAAGTTGAACAACTCATTAACGAGAAGTCTATTTCCCACTGGATACCTTTGCTTAGCAGACCTATTGTTATTTCCACAATCAGATCTGTATTAGAGCAAGAAAGAACTATCTGGAAGAAGACAAAAACAACTCCTACAAAAGAAATTCTCTTACAAAAAATTAATGACTTTTGTTCTCTATTACAAAGAAGACAGATTAATCGTGTTATTAACGCAACGGGTGTTATCATCCATACAAACTTAGGAAGATCTCCCATCTCTAAAGAAGTATGGGAGAGTGTTGCCCCGTTGAATACTCATTATGCAAATGTTGAATATGACCTTATGAGTGGAAAAAGAGGGGTAAGAAATTCTTCCATTAGTGACCTTCTTAGCCACTTGAGTAATAGTGAAAAAGGGATGGTTGTTAATAATAATGCTTCCGCCCTCTTTATGATTCTCTCCCACTTTGCTCATGGTAAGGAAGTAATAGTAAGCAGGAGTGAACTTGTTCAAATAGGCGGTGGATTTCGTATCCCTGATATCATGAAATCTTCAGGGGCTCACCTTGTGGAAGTAGGAACTACCAACATTACCACCATCAGTGATTATTTAGAGGCAATCACTGAGAACACTGCAATGGTGTTAAAGGTTCACCGGTCCAATTTTGTCCTTAGAGGATTTACTAAAGAAGTTGAGATCAAAGAACTCGCTTCTTCCCTTCCAAAGAATATTTTGATAGTAAGTGATCAAGGCTCTGGAATGCCAGTAAATGGCTTTCCAGGAGAAACACGTATATCTCATCATATAAAAATGGGTGCACACCTGGTCTCCTTTAGTGGTGATAAAGTACTCTCATCTGTACAAAGTGGATGCATTGTTGGAAAGAAAGATGCAATTAATTCACTTCTTTCTTCCCCCTTATACAGAGTACTAAGACCTGGTAAAACAGTACTCACATTGCTAGAGGCCACTCTTATCCACTATCTTAATGGAAATAAAGGACATTCACTAAAAACAATTGAAACTTCAATAGAAAAGCAAAAAGAGAAAGCAACAAGAATTCTTACTTCAATATCGTCACCTCATCTTTCTATTGTAGAGTCTAATATGACCCTCGGTGGAGGAAGTAGCCCTGATGAATTCTCCCCAGATATTTCAATTTGCATTTCAATTGCTTCAAGTGAAAAAATATCCTCTTTGCTTAGAGATAGAGAAATTCCCATTATTTCAACTATTGATGCACGAGGTGTGCTCCTTCACGTCTCTACCATCTTTGAAGAAGATATTGAAATTGTGAAACTAGCATTGCAAGAAATAGTAGAGAGTGTACTATGCACATCATAGGAACTGCAGGTCATGTAGACCATGGCAAAAGTGCCCTTGTCCATGCCCTTACAGGCGATGAAACTGATAGACTCCCCCAAGAGAAAGAGAGAGAGCTCACCATCGAATTAGGATTTGCTTCATACTTTGACCCTGTTCACAAAAGAATTGGTGTGATTGATGTTCCAGGTCATGAAAGATTTATAAAAAATATGGTAAGTGGTACCTGGGCTATGGAATTAGCACTTCTATGTATTGCAGCTGATGATGGATGGATGAGACAAACAACGGACCATGCCCATGTACTTAAAGGGAT
>CAYZUR010000075.1:2016-7488 GCA_964481535.1 uncultured Spirochaetaceae bacterium
TCCCTCTATCATTGTTGTTGTTACTAAAATTGATGCGGTGAGTGACCAAAGAGTTCAAGAGGTAATTACAAATGTTGGACTACAAACAAAAGGAATATTTTATCACGCCCTTCCTATTCATGCAGTAAGTGCCCACACTCTCACTGGAATGGAGCCTCTTAAACAATTAATACAAAATGAACTGACCACCTTGAAGGGAACTCATTACCCCCCAATGCTCTATATTGACAGAGCTTTTACCCTCAAAGGAATTGGTACTGTAGTTACAGGATCCCTTGTAGGTAAAGAGATAGAAGTTGGGCAGAATATTACAATTCTGCCAGCAAACAAAATGGGTAAAATCAGATCTCTTCAAATGTTCAGCGAACAAGTGACCAAAGCAATCCCAGTCTCTAGATGTGCAATAGCTTTGCAGGGGATTGAACGAACAGAAGCTATTAAGGGTTCTATTGCTACAACAGACCCACAACAATTCATCTCTTGTAAAGAAGTATATGTAACTCTTTCATCCATCACAGACCACCAGAATATTGAAATCAAAAACCATCAGCATGTAATGATAGCTTTTGGATCTAACCACAGTGATGCTACGATTCACTTACTTGGTGATAAACAGAATAAAGGAACTCTTCTTGCAAGGCTAAACCTCCCAGAAGATGCGTATTTTTATCACCATCAACCAATGGTTGTGATGGCAGTTGGTGGGAGCAACGTACTTTGCTATGCAAAAGTAGTATATACTCGTTCCCTTAACAGAAAGATGCAAAGAACTCTTGGAACTCTTTTCTCACAATATGAGCTTCTTCCTCCTTTCTACGAACAAAAAGGAATTCTCTCACTCTATCTATTTTCATATGCAAAAGATGAACAACATCTTCCAAACAAGTTCATCATAGAGAATGAAGAATATATTAAGTTAGGCTCCTTTCATATAAAAAGTGCTCTGTTAAAAACATTACAAGCAAACATCCTCCAAAAGGTATCTAAACCACAAGGCATACCCCTTCAAAGTGCTAAATATGTCGAATCTTACCCCTTAGAGCTCATAGAAATAATCATTCAGTCCCTCATAGATCAGCAGACTATTCTTCTATGTGAAGGATCATTATTACTCGCATCTAATACGGATGCCCAATTGAGTAAGAGAGCGAATGAATTATATAAAGAGATAGAAGCGTGTGGTAGTAATGGATTTCCTGTAAAACTCCTCATTAAAAGTGATAAAGAACACATCGGGTGTTTATTGCGTAATAAAAAAATCCTTATCATCGATAGCTCTACAATTTATCTTACAAAAACGTATCAAAAGATGGTGGAAACTATTACCAATTCTCTATCTATTGGAGATACCTTTTCTATTGCAGATGCAAAAGATAGGATAGGTCTTAGTCGCAAGTTCATGCTTCCTCTTTTACATCAAATTGAAAGAGATGGGTATATTGTGCGAATAGGCGATCTTCGTAAAGTGATAAAAAAAGTCAATTTGTTGTAAAGAGAGTACCTATTCTCATATTATTCTTCTTCTTATCGTCACATTATCACCTCTATGGTTGTTGGTATATGTGTAAATTTGTAGTTGTTATTTTTTTATCGATAATGCTATAATGATTAATAGGAAAACTATTCGGAGGTTGATTGCATGGCAAAAAAAACTGACATTTCAATTATGCGATATGTCTATGTAACACTACTTTCTCTTTTTGTGCTTACACTCTTTTCATGTGGTGGAAAAAGTGTCTCAGCAGCAGGGCAAAGGGAAGCTGAAGTAATAACAGCTCGTTTTACTAATCCAGTTGAACTTGAACCACAAGAAAGTGGAAAGTGTATCGCATGTCATACAAAGACTAATCCAATCACAAAACTTGCTTCCCCACCAGTTGCGGCGGGAGCAGAGACAGGGGGATGAGCACCTCCTGCGCCGGAGTATTCGGCGCTTGAAAAATATCAAGTATCAATAGAATTTCTTACAACAGCTCACGGAGAACTTGGATGTGTAACTTGTCACGGTGGTAATGGCGAAGAAGAACGCTTTGAATTTGCCCATGTGGGAGTAAATTATTCCCCATCAGCAGACACAAATGGTGTTTGTGCAACATGTCACTCTGAAGTTACAGAAACGTACTCAAAATCATTACACTATACAGTGAGAGGCTTTCAAACCTCTTTAATTGAATTTAGTGGTGATGAAACGGCCATAGACAATCCTCATGAGGGACTTGGTGAAGCATTCAACCTTAACTGTATGAACTGTCATGCAACATGTGGAGAATGTCACGTATCTCGACCTAGTGGATATGCTGGTGGTCTCATTAACAAACACGAATTCTTTAGCACTCCACCAATGGAACAAACCTGTTACGGGTGTCATGGTGCAAGAAACGCAGGAGAGTTCATGGGAACTGTTGGTTTTGCTCGTGATGTCCACTTTGAATTGGGTATGACTTGTACAGACTGTCACGATGTAACAAACTTCCATGGAACTGGCGAAGAATTTGATTCGATGTGGGAACATTCAACTCTTCCATCATGTCTTGATTGTCATGAAGATGAAGCTCCAGATAAAACTACTCTTTCTGTTCACAGAGTTCACGGTGACGATCTCTCTTGTCAGGTATGTCATGCTCAAGCAAATCAGAACTGTTTTGAATGTCACATTGACATAAATGAAGATCGAACTTCATTATCAAGTCACTCTGATATGAGAATCTTATTTAGAATAGGATTGAACCCTGAAGTAAGTGAAGAAAGACCTTATAAGTATGTCACTCTTCGTCACATCCCTACTACTGCAAATACATTTGATCCAGTAGGAGAAGGACTCATCCCGAACTTTGACACGAAGACAAACTGGAAATATTCACCTACTCACAATATACAGAAAATCACATTCCAAAATGAAAGTTGTGATTCTTGCCACGGAAATGAAAGAATCTTTTTACAAGAAAGTGATTTATTAGAGAGCGATAGTAAAGCAAACGAGGCACTTATTTCTCAACCACCCAAACAAATAGGGTATTAATATTCGCTTTTTTCTCTCAAACATGAGAAACCGGAAGTAGTTGCTTCCGGTTCTCTTTTTCTATATAAGGATATGTAATGAATAAAAAATTGAAAAAGTTCCTATTATTTATCTCTAGCCTCAAAGTTGCGATATTCCTACTTATTCTTATTGCAATCTACATCATCATTGGTACCGTGCTTCCTCAGCATGGAACCCAAGCTTTATATGAACAACGCTACCCTTCCCTCTCTTCTACAATACTTGCCCTCCATCTCGATAAAGCTTACTCCTCGCCTATTTTTTTAGTCCTTATGACTCTTTTTGTGATTAATCTTACTTCCTGCACAATTCTTAGTCTTAAAGGACAATTTCATGTAGCTAATGAGTCATACTTTCCCCCTTTTATCGACAAAGAAGAGAACAGAATTGAAGATGTTACGGAAGAAGAATTTCTCAAAATAGCAAAAAGTAAATTCTTTCGCACAGTAAAAGATGATGCAGGTGGATATAGAGCGGGAAAATATCGCTTTGGCTCCCTTGGAGCTATGGTTACCCACATTGGAATTCTAATAATCTTTATTGGAGCTGTAGTAAGTAACATAAGTGCCCATGAAGATATGATCACCCTCCTTCCTGGAAATACTGAAGTATTCACCGAATATGGATTACAAGTAACGTTAGATGATTTTTATATGACATTTGATGAGAATAATACTATTACCCAGTATTATAGTGACCTCTCTATTACAAAAGCAGATGGCACTAAAACAAAAGAGAAAATTTGGGTAAACAATCCCCTTCATATCAACTCACTAGGGTTCTACCAAGCGAATTTTGGATGGACAAGTAATTTAGTTGTCAAAGATGTTAAGACAAATGAAATTATCGTAGAAGGATTAATACGAAACCAAAAATCATATTTTCATGAACCACATCATTTAAACATAACCCTCTTCTCTTACTTCCCTGATATGATTATAGACCATGATCAAATGCCTTATAGTAAATCCAGTAAAGAAGAAAATCCTTTTTATGCTGTTGTTCTCTATCAATTTGGAAATCCTGTTGCCTCATATATCCTTGCTCCTGGACAAGAAGTTGTATTTGAAGATATCTCTATTAGCTTTACCCACTCAGTTGCATACACAGGACTTGTTGTAAGAAATGATCCATCCTACCCTGTAGTATTAACGGGTTTTATGGTATTGCTATTAGGAATGTTTATGAGTTTCTACCTTTATCCAAGGTTTATACAATTTAAAGATGGAACTATCATAGTATCAAGTAAAAAGAATGGATGGGTATTCCACCATGCTGTAAAAGAACACCTTACTCACCTAAGAAACAAACAAAACAAACATAAGGAAAAATAGTATATGTATCAGAGTATCGAAAATATGAGTTTTATGATCGCCTTTGTCGTGTACATAGTAGCTGCTATCATGTATCTACTTTATGTGACGAATATTACGAAGAAGGTGAAAGATGTAGCAACCTATGTAACCCTCGTAGGGTTTGCCTCCCATACTGTGGCAATGGTAGCAAGAACTATTGGAGCTGGAAGGCTTCCATTTAGCAATCAATATGAATTTGCCCTCTCTTTTGCATATGGGATTATTCTAAGCTTTCTTATCCTACATAAAATATATAAGTTTAGTGCAATAGGTGCTTTTGTAATGCCTCTCGCTATTCTTGTGATGGGATATGCGTCTCTCCAATCTAAGGATGTGAGACCTCTTATGCCCGCGTTGCAGAGTTACTGGTTAACATTTCATGTAGGAACTGCAATTCTCTCTTATGGAGCTTTTGCACTGGCTGGTGGAATATCTGTTATTTATTTAATTGACGCCAAGCGAACTGGCGATAAAAGATTATTAAAAGATCCTGAGATTAGCGATATGCTCAGTTACCGAGTAATTGTATTTGGTATTTTAATGCTCTCTATTGTTATCATTAGTGGTGCTATTTGGGCTCAAAAAGCATGGTCTCGCTACTGGGCGTGGGATCCTAAAGAAACAAGGTCTCTCATCACATGGATAATCTATGCAGTATATCTTCACTTGCGCCTGAGGCGTAACTGGAGGGGAAAAGCTGCTGCGTGGTTTGCTATCCTTGGCTTTGTCTCAGTACTGTTCACCTTTGTTGGGGTAAACATTCTCCTCCCAAGTATTCACAGCTACAGAGCATAGTAAGGAACATAATTATTACCTGCTATATCATCACCTTATTACCTATCGATACGTAATAAGGTCTATTTTTTTATACCTGCTCCATAAGAAAAGAACAATATTCATTTGGTAGCTTCATTCTTCTATCAAACATCTATTTCTTTATTCTTTAAGATAATATCTTCATTTCGATATTGCTCAAAAAGATGTTAATACGTACAATGGTGATAATAATTAAGTATTCAGGAGTAGTAACGTGAATCTGTTGCGTAAATTCAAGGAAACATCCTTGTCAGTAGCTCC
>CAYZUR010000076.1:0-7465 GCA_964481535.1 uncultured Spirochaetaceae bacterium
GAGACAACGAGTTTCCATTGCTCGCTCTTTTGCATTTCCATCCAATATCATGCTCCTTGATGAACCCTTTCAGTCACTCGATGCAAAACTTAGATGGTCTTTAGTCGACTCTTTTACACACCTTTATGAAAGAGATCAAAAGACAACCCTCTTTGTCACCCACGACATCCACGAAGCACTCTTGTTAGCAGATGTAGTGGTGCAATTGTCAAAGAGTCCTATGAAAGTAGAAAAAACTCTTCCCATCGATATAAAAAGAGAAAAGAGGAGCCTTAATGACCCCTCCTTAGTTGCTCTTATTAATAATTTCTACACATAACCTTGATCTATCATCGCGTTGGCTACTTTTAAAAATCCTGCAATATTTGCTCCATCAACAAAGTTATTTTTAGTACTATATTGAGTCGCAGTAGAAGATATATTTTTATATATACCCTTCATGATTTTTAATAACTCATCATCTACTTTTTTTGCACTCCATTGGATCCTTGAAGAGTTTTGAGCCATTTCTAGCCCACTTACAGCGACTCCTCCAGCGTTTGCAGCTTTAGCCGGAGCAAAGAGGACACCATTATCAAGAAATATGTTCACCCCTTCGATACAGGTAGGCATATTAGCCCCTTCTGCAACTAACTTTATTTTATTCTCTACTAAATGTGTTGCATCTATTGCATTAATCTCATTTTGAGTTGCACAAGGGAACGCTAGATCTGCTTTGTAATTCCAAATAGGGTTGTAATCGAGATTTCCATTATGTTGAATATATTCTGCAGATGGATATTTATCAGCATAAGAGGCAATTCTTCCCCTTTGTACATTCTTTAACTGTTTTACATATGCTATCTTTTTGTTATCAATTCCTTCTTCATCATAGATAGACCCTGATGAGTCACTTAATGTGACGACTTTTACCCCTAGCTGATTAAGTTTTTCTACCGTGTATTGAGCTACGTTACCCGAGCCACTTACTAGCGCTACTTTTCCTTCGAGTGAGTCTTTGTTATCTTCAAGCATCGCTCCAGCTAAATAGACAGCACCATACCCAGTTGCTTCAGGTCGGATAAATGAGCCACCCCATGAAGGCCCCTTTCCTGTAAGTACTCCGGTAAATTCATTTCTCAGCCTTTTGTATTGACCAAATAAGAATCCAATTTCTCTTCCGCCAACTCCAATGTCTCCAGCTGGAACATCTGTAAAGGGTCCAATATGGCGTTGTAGTTCTGTCATAAAACTCATGGTAAATTTCATTACTTCAGCATCACTTTTCCCTTTTGGGTCGAAATCACTTCCACCTTTTCCACCACCTAATGAAAGACCGGTTAAACTATTTTTAAACGTTTGCTCAAATGCGAGGAATTTTATGATACTTAAGTTTACAGAAGGGTGAAAGCGTAACCCACCCTTAAAGGGGCCAAGAGCACTATTCATCTGAACTCTAAATCCTCGATTAATTTCGAGTAATCCATCGTCATTTATCCAAGGGACTCTAAAGATTATCGCCCTTTCTGGTTCAATCATTCTTTCTATTACTTTGTGGTAGGTAATATGAGGAACATCATCAATTATCTTATCAACTGAATATAAGAATTCTTGTACAGCTTGGTGAAATTCTATTTGATGAGGATCCTTTTGTTTCATAGATAGAAACATATGTTCTGTGGCAGGTTTCATGTAAGACTCCTTCAATATTTAGGTATCCCTCAATATTGAAACAAACTTTACCAGAATTATAGTTCTTTAGTAAAGCATATTTATACATTTATTATGATTATTTTTGTATATTTACACAGCAATGTGTTATATTAACCCAGCCGCCAATAGGGTAAAAGTGATGAAAAAGAGAGAAATAATCGATAAAAATGTGGTAAAGAGTATAATTAGCCCCGCTAATTCAGCATCTCCATCCATATTAAGTGCCATAGAGTAGGAAGATACAGCCGTAGGGGAAGAGAACATCGCCATGAGGATTACTAGACTCTCATTTCTAAAGCCTATAAGAATAGCAGCAGAGATTCCTATTAAGGGTGCAATAATGAGTTTTCCCGCAATTGCGATACTTAGTTGCACTTTGTTATGATGGAATGTTTGGAATGTAACAGATCCCCCTAAAATGATCAGTGCAATGGGAGTTGCAATGCTTGCAATCTCTACGATGAACATATCAAACATATACGGAAGAGGAATATCTGTTATTACCAACAGGTACGCAATCATAGAGGCAATAATAAGAGGATTGGTAATAATTCCTTTGAGTATCTTCAAAAAATGTATTTTTTTATTTCTAAAAAATTCAAGGGCAATGACCGATAATACATTAATAAGGGGAACGACAAAAGAGACAAGAATAGTAGCTTCTCCTAGTGATCCTTCTCCATAGAGGGCATTGGCAACAGGAATTCCAAACAAAATAAAATTACTTCGGCTCATTGCCTGTACCATCACCCCCCTTTTTGCATTCTCTTTTTCAATTCTCGGGACGAATACCATGAAAAGGGTAAACAGGAGTGTGAGTGAAATGAGGGCAAAGAGGATGAGCTTACCATTAAAATCTTCCCCCATATTGCTATGATAAATATTATTAAACAGCAAAACTGGAAGAAATAGGGTAAAGATAAGCTTGTTAAACTCTTTAAACGTGTTAAGGGATAATATATTCGTTTTACGAATAGTAAAACCTAATAATAATTTAAGGGCTAAAGGGAATACAACCATAAAAGATGTAATAAATAGATTCATACGCCTCACTATACTCATTTACGATCAAATTATTCAATTGATATATGAGAAAAATAGTTCTCATATCATGAATAGAAGAACTCATTAAAGAACGTTTTTATCTCAAAAACCAAAATTTATGGTTTCACTAAATTCTTTTTAGTATATCTTTCCATTGTCTCTTTATCGCATCTTTTGTCTTTTCAATATCAAGGTAGGTAAATTCTTTATCCTTATAAACTATGTTTCCTTTAATAATGACAGTGTCGACATCTTGACTACTTGCGCCAAAGACTACTGCACTAAAGGGATTATTCATGGGAGAGAGAGAGGGAGTATTTGTATTAAGGAGAACAATATCTGCATCTTTTCCTACCTCTATACTTCCTGATGTCGCCTCTCTGTTAAGAGCCTTCGCACCATTAATTGTTGCCATACTCAACACTTCATAAGGGGTAATAGCAATAGGGTTATGAGTAAGGGCAGCACTAATCATAGCAGCAAGTCTCATCTCTTTAAACATATCGAGGGTGTTGTTTGAAGAAGACCCATCTGTTCCAAGTGCAACAAGAATTCCATTATTCATATACTCACTTATTGGAGCAATTCCATTTCCAAGTTTACAGTTGCTTGATGGGTTATGAATGATGTGAGCTTTCGTTCTCTTGAATATCTCTATATCCCCCTCTTTAGGGTGGACAACATGGGCAATGTTTGTACGAGGAGTCAAAGCATTGAGAGAATCGAGGTAGGCAATTGGGCTAAGATTATTATTCTTATAGGATTGTTCTACTTCAAATGTTGATTCACTTGCATGGGTGTGAAGATTTATATCTTCTTGAAGAGCTAGATCTCGAGCTAACTCAAAGGTTTTATCAGAACACGTGTAGATTGCATGAGGGGCAACATCAAACAAGATTGAACCATTACTATTATCTCTTATATTTTTCAAAGGGGAGAGGGAGGATTCTATTCTTTTTATTGAATCTTTTTCATCACCAAAGAGGGTGAGCCCAATATTCGCGTTCATCTTATTCTCTATTGTAGCTTGGGCGGTTATGTGGTTAAAGAAGTACATATCAGCAAAACAGGTAGTTCCACCCATAATCATCTCACTAATGGCAGCATTACTCGCAATGTAGATATCTTCTTCAGTTAATAGATGTTCATAGCGCCACACTTGCTCTAACCACGCTTCGAGGGTAGGGGCGGTGTCATTCAAATTCTTGAAGTATTGCATGCTTGCATGTGTGTGGGCATTAATGAGACCGGGTATGGCTATGTGGTCTCTTCCATCGATAATGGTATCAGGAGTGAATGATGAATCAATTGACCCAACGCTTATTATTATTCCATCTGTAATTGCAATAGAACCAGACAGATAAACATCCGGTGCACTCATTGGAAGGATAAGGGTGTCTTTTATTAGTATGTTCATAGTTGTGCATCTTATCATATTCATTTTAATTAAGTAATCTCTTTATATATAAAAAAGGCCACCTAAAAAGGTAGCCTTCAATGAATAAAAATGAGAGTGAGTTAATTATATAGTGGGCCGTATGCTGCACATGCTCTATAATCTGCTCCTTCTTTTTCACTACCAAACGCATTCCATGCAGTTGGTCTAAACATATCATCTTCACATACGTTATGCATATTCACAGGAATTCGTAGCATTGAACATAGGGTGATAAGATCAGCTCCTATGTGTCCGTAACTGATAGCACCATGATTAGCTCCCCACGCTGCCATTACTGAGTATACATCTTTAAATGGAGCTTTTGTTTCATCAAGACGAGGGACAAACCATGTAGTTGGCCATGTTGGGTCAGTACGGTTGTTAATTGTATTAAAGACCTCATCAGGAGTATCACATGTCCATCCTTCAGCAATTTGCATTACAGGACCTAATCCTTTCACAAGATTGAGTCTACACATTGTTACTGGCATTTCACCACGAGTTAAGAATGTGGAAGAATATCCACCACCTCTAAAATAGCCACCATTAGCGACACTAAATGAAGAATTTTTTAGGGTGTTATTCACATCTTTTTCATTAATATTCCAAAAGTGCTTCATTAGTGGGTTGCCTTTATCATCTTTCATCTCACCTGTTGCATCTAATGTCGTGGCACCTGAGTTAATTAAGTGGATAAAACCATCTTTTGCTCTTCCTACAGGCTTCCATCCAGTTACTCTTTCAATAGCACTAGGTGACCAATAGGTTCTCACATCACTAAATATTTGAGCTCTGTTAGTAAGGAGTTTTCCAAATAGCATTGAAGTGCCATTTAAGAAGTCATTCTCTGTAGCCATTACAAAAGGTTCTCTAATACCATTCCAGTCAAAACTTGTGGTAAGCATTGTTTCCATAAAGTCCCCATTAGGGCGGAAATCAGTCCACTGACGTTGTCCTTGGAATCCACTGAATATTGCATTATGTCCTTGAGCTTCTTCTTCAAATCCTAATGATTCTAACTTTTCGTTACCTATCATAAGGTCTCGACCAATCATTACCATTTTGATGACATAATCCCAGTCTTTGGCTCTTTGGGTAGCATTTCGTTGGTATTCTTTTGGATTTACTGTATCAACTTCTTCTGTACAGTTCTCTTTTACCCACTCTTTTGCTATTGAAAATTCATCTTTATCATAAATTTCTTGCTCTACTCTGCGAGCTATTTCACTCATGTCGACAACTTCACTACGCATACCGAGGTAGGATTGAAGGAAATCTTGATCTACAATTGACCCTGCAATTCCCATCGACATACCACCAATAGAGAGGTATGATTTATCTCGCATTGTAGCTACGGCCAAACCGCTTCGAGCAAAACGGAGAATTTTTGTTTTCACGTCTTCTGGAATAGAGGTGTCATCATTATCTTGTACATCTTTACCATATATACCAAAAGCTGGAAGTCCTTTTTGTGCATGAGCTGCAAGTACTGCAGCAAGATATACAGCACCCGGACGCTCTGTTCCATTAAAGCCCCATACCCCTTTAATTGTTAAAGGATGGTCATCAAATGTTTCAGTTCCGTAACACCAACATGGAGTTACTGTTAGAGTGACAGCGACATTCTCTTTTTGGAATTTAGCTTTACATTGTGCCGACTCTAATACTCCACCAATAGTAGTATCTGCAATTATACACTCTACTTTTTCTCCATTAGCGTGTCGTAAATTGGAGGAAATAAGGGTAGCTGCAGCAATAGCCATGCTCATGGTTTGCTCTTCAAGTGATTCTCTCACTCCGCGTCTTCTTCCATCAATGGTGGGTCGAATCCCAATTTTAGGGAGATCTCCTGCATACCTTTTTTCACCTGTAATGTGATTAATCTTAATATTTGCCATATGGCGCCTCCTATGATATAGTGAATATGTTGTGTAACGTGGAAACGTTTACATTACGATTAGTATGACATGCAATAGTAATTTTTGCAATCATAAAATTGCTTAAGGAGTGTAGTAATATGTTAAAGAATATCCCACCTCTCATTTCACCAGAGTTGTTGAAAGTGTTGATGGAAATGGGTCATGGAGATGAAATTGTAATAGGTGATGGAAACTTTCCAGCTGCAGCCTATGCCTCAAGGCTCATTCGTCTAGATGGTCTTCATGTGTGTGAGATTCTCACAGCTCTCTTAAAGTTATTCCCTTTAGACCGTTTTGAGCAAAATGCCTTTTTAATGGAAAAAGTTGCAGGAGATAATGCAAAGACTCCAATTTGGGAATCCTACAAAGATATTGCAGAAAAAGGGGATTCTCACTTTAAAGGATTTGGTCATATTGAACGCTTTAGTTTTTATGATAGAGCTAAAAAGGCATATGCTATTATTGCAACAAGCGAACCCTCTTTATATGCGAATATCATATTAAAGAAAGGGGTTATTGAATAAAGAGCTAAAGAATATAAAAAAAAGAGGCTAATAATGTAGTATTTCTACATAGCCTCTTTTTTTGTGTAATTACTCTATTTTCTAAACATGTACTGGTTTACAAGATTATATAACATCTCTTGTTTACCACTCACTTTTTTATCTTCAACCGTTAATCCTATTTCAGCCAATGTAGCTAAATCGAGTTGACCATGTTCAAATTTATTCCCGTTTCCAGAATCGAATGAAGCATAGCGAGCTTTCTTGAAAGCATCAATTTTTCCTTCACTAATCATTGCTTGAGCGATTTCTAATCCTAGAGCAAATGCATCCATTCCACCAATGTGAGCAATGAATAAATCTTCTAGGTCGGTAGAGTTTCTCCTTCTTTTTGCATCAAAGTTTAATCCACCATTTTTGAGTCCACCATTTTTGAGAATAATCATCATAGCTTCTGCAGTTTCATAGACATTAGTTGGGAATTCATCAGTATCCCATCCGTTTTGTGGATCCCCTTGGTTTGCATCAACAGAACCGAGGAATCCTTGGTCAACACATACTTGTAGATCATGAGCAAATGAGTGACCTGCTAGAGTTGCATGGTTACTCTCTATATTACATGAGAAGTCTTTTTCTAATCCTTGATCTTTAATGAAGGCAATACTTGTTGCAGCATCAAAGTCATATTGATGTTTTGAAGGTTCCATTGGTTTTGGTTCTATGTAGAAGTTCCCTGTAAAACCAATTTTTCTTCCATAATCACGAGCCATTCTAAAGAAATGACCTAAATGATCAATTTCTCTTTTTGTATCAGTATTCCATAAACTCATGTATCCTTCTCTTCCGCCCCAGAAGGTATAGCCAAGTCC
>CAYZUR010000077.1:0-7447 GCA_964481535.1 uncultured Spirochaetaceae bacterium
AACGTCTGGGGAGACATTGAGACACCCTCTCTCGGCACTACTTATTTTGAACAGTTCTTTTAAAGTCTCGCATCACTTTTTGTGATGTTTTTTATTTCTAAAGAATAAGTGCGGTGTGTTCTAATAGCATCTTTACTGACGCACCCTGATCTTGCATATATTGCAAGTCTCGCTGCAGTAGCTGTATTTTTTTTGCGGTTGCAATTGTAGTGACATACCCTTTGTTATGTAAATCAGATTCTAGCGAAATAATAATTTCTTCAAGCATCATAATTGCATCTGCTTTACTTTTCTTTTCATCTTTAATTTTCTTTGATAGTGCTCTGAGTGTAGTAAATTCACTTCATATTTCCTTATCTAGATAGAACAATCGATTTCTATAACAACCACCCAATCAAATTGGGTGGCCATATAGAACAAATTGGTACTTATTGGAATCTTTCTAACACTTTAGTAGCTTCTTTTTGAGCCTTATCTAATGCTGCTTTAGGAGATAGGTCTCCAATAATAGCTGCTTGGTAGTTGTCATTGAATATTCTCCAGATGCGAGCTGAGTCGTATGTGGTTAATTCAGGTTTAGCATATTTTAGCTGTTCTTTAGCAACCCCGGCTTGAGGAAGATTTTCATAGTAGTTTTTCATTATTGCTGTGTCAAAGCTACTTGCTCTTGGAGCAACATATCCTGTATCAACGTTCCATTGGGCTAATCTTTCTGGAGTTGTTGCAAAGCGAATAAACTTCCATGCAGCTTTTTGTCTTTCTGCTGATACGCCCTTAGTAATATAGAAGTTACCACCACCGGTTGGGGCACCATAGCGTTTGTTACCAGGCATGAATCCTGTTCCAAATTCAAATGATGCATTTTTAGAGATGTTTGTAAGATTTCCCGTTGTATGGTAGATGATACCATAATTACCTTCTAAGAAAGCTCCAGGAAGTTCTGTCCATTGAACAATACCCTTAGGCATTACTTCATATTTTTGTTGTAAATCGATTTGGAATTGAAGAGCTTCAACGTTTTCAGGTGTGTTGAAGAATACTTTTTTTCCATCATCACTCATGAGGTTTTCCCCATTCACACTGTTTTCTAAACAGAATCCAGTGAACTGCCATTGAGCAGATCCTGATTGTTGAGCAAGGCCTACACCCCATCTCACTACGTTTCCATCTGCATCTTTTTTAGTAAGTTTTTGAGAATAATCGAGTAATTCAGCCCAAGTTTTTGGTGGAGAATCTGGATCTAATCCAACTTCTTTGAAAGCATCTTTATTATAATAAATTATTTGAGTACTTCTTTGAAATGGGATACTCCAAATTTTTCCATCAACAAAAGAGTCTTCCATGAATCCAGGAAGGAAATCGTTGATATATTCATCACCGCCATCTTGAGCAATAAGGTCATCAAGTGAAATTACTGAATCAGAAGAAGCCAAACTAAAGCGTTGTGTTGCAAGGCTCAAGAAGAAATCAGGGGGTGTATTCCCTTGAATAGCTGTTTGGATTTTTACTACCGTGTCATCATAGTTACCAGTATAAATTGGCTCTACTATAATGTTTGGGTTCACTTTGTGAAAATCATCTGCAATCTTTTCAACAAGTTTAGTAAGAGGTCCACCTACTTGCACAGGGTAGAACATCTGCAATGTCATTACTTCATCTGCTCCATTTGCATTATCACCTTGTCCAGTTCCTTCTTTTGCTCCACCAGCAAAGACTGAAATGGAAGCAATTATCATGATTCTAGCAGCATCATGACACTTAATTTTACATTTCTCATATTCTCTCCTATAAAATTCTTTTTTTACATGACTCATTCATGTTTCTTATCAATTCTCCTTAATGGTACGACCGCTTATCTGACATCACAACTGATAAAAGAGGAGAGAATATCTAAAAAACAGCACAAATGAAAAGCATCTGTATGTATTGAGAGGGGGAGGTCTAAAAACTATATTAATGAGTGTTGTACAGCTTCGTTTGTATTGTTTGCAGTAGTTTGTAAATGATAGAGTGTAATTTCAGTAGATTTTTACCACTAGATATAGGTTTTAATACAAGAATGTGTGGGAGGAACAGAATCAATAGCAGATATTGATTCTGTTGAAGAACTATAAATAGAATAGAAGCTCATCTATGAACTTATTAGTTCATAGATGAGCTTCTCACTATTCTTTTATCCTTTCACAGCACCAGCTGTTACGCTCTTAATGAATTGTTTACTCATTAAAAGATAAAGAACAAGGACAGGGATTGCAGAGAGTGTTAGCACAGCAAGAACCTTTGACCAGTCTGTTTGGTATTGTCCAAATAACCGAGTAACTCCAAGAAGGAGGGTCTTTGACTCTTCTTTGTTAATAAAGATAAGGGGAAACCAGAGGTCATTCCAAAAAGGAATTAAATTATAAATAGTAACAGTAGAGAGAGCCGGTCTGATAAGAGGAAGTGTTATCTTCCAGAATATGCCCATTCTTCCACTTCCGTCTATTATAGCAGCTTCTGTTAATTCATGAGGAATCTGTCTAATAAATTCAGTTAAGATAAACACTCCAATAGGAATACCCATTGCTACATAGATAGGGACAAGCGACCAGATGGTATTAAGGAGCCCTAAGAAGCGGACAATCTCTAGGAGCCTAATGGAAGCAATCTTAATAGGAAGCATCATTCCTGCAATAAAGAAAAGGAATAATAGGTGAGACCATCTTCCTTTCCAATGTGCTAAAGCGTAGGAGGCAAGAGATGCAACAAATACGCTAATGATGAGAGATGTGAGTACGACGATTAAACTATTATTAAAATAGACTAAGAAATTGCCATCACTAAATACTTCTTTGTAGTTATTGAAATTCCACTTAGAAGGGAGCCAAAAGGGGTTAGTGTAGATAGTCAGTCGACTTTTAAATGAGTTTATCACAAGCACCCATAGAGGAAAGAGGACAATGAGTGTCCAAAAAATCATTACGAGGTGGGATGCGATGTGCATGTTCTGAATTTTGAGTGAACCAGCTTTCTTTTTCATAATGCTTAGTCCCTCCCTTGAGTTGCCATTAGGGTAGGAACAACTCCAATTATAAGGACTAAGAAGGTAATAGTTGCAACAGCTGCACCAAGGCCGGCATCAGGTATGCCTATAGGATGCTGACCGGCAATACCTGTTCGATAGAAGAATGTTCCAATAAGGTCAGTTGAATATCCAGGAGCCCCATTTACATTTTGCATAGCAAACACGATATCGAATGCATTAAAGTTATTCACAAAAGTTAAAATACCAATCATACCTACAACTGGTTTGATCAGAGGCAATTTAATTTTCCAAAAAGTTTGCCAAGGTGTTGCTCCTTCAATGGAAGCAACCTCTAAGATATCTTCAGGGATATTACGAAGAGCTGCAATAAACATCATTGTTGGAATTCCCATCCATTGCCATGATGAAACAAGGGCAACAGCAATAAGGGCAGTTGAGGAGTCGCCTAAGTAGGGACGCACTAAAATCTCTAATCCTAACTTTGTTAATACATCACCACTCCACACAGGATTTAATATTAATTTCCATAAATACCCTGTAACAAGGACTGCAAATGTTGTGGGAATGAATATAATCGTTTGGTAGAATTCTCTCCCTTTCATCTTTTTACTTGTGAGAATTACTGCAAATAGAATTCCTAAACAGTTTTGTACTACCATGTGAATAAAGAAGAATATTAGGGTGTTTTTAAACGCTCCTGCGTAGCGTACACTAATGGTAGGATCAGTAAATAGCTTTATAAAATTTCCAAATCCTA
Source organism: uncultured Spirochaetaceae bacterium (assembly GCA_964481535.1). Taxonomy (GTDB): domain Bacteria; phylum Spirochaetota; class Spirochaetia; order Sphaerochaetales; family Sphaerochaetaceae; genus SABI01. The sequence goes on from CAYZUR010000077.1 coordinate 3,783, forward strand.
CAAATTCTCTTACCTGAGCATTATTACCTGTAAAAAGAGACATTCTAAGTGAGTCTATAAGGGGGAATGCCATAAAAATAATATAGATAAGAAGAGCTGGGAGTGTGTAAAGAAGCCAATACCAGCTAGAGGGGATAATCCCTCCATTCTTTTTCTTTGATAAGTGTGTGTTAGACATATATATTCCTTAAAAAGATTCTGCCGGTAAACACCGGCAGATTACATGAAAATAGTTATCTTAGAAGTGAATTTGCTGCTTGAGTAGGAGTTACTTTGCCCTTCATAACGTTAATAACCGCTTGGTTCATAGGAGCATACAAGTCCATCATTTGTGGCCATACAAAACGAGCATCAGTCATTTTTCCTTCATTTAATGCAAGAGTTGCATTAGCTTGAGGATGAGCAAGAGCAATAGGGAAGTTTATCATTGGGAAAAATCCTACTGGTAATGCTTTTGATGCAACAGTTGCACCGTCGACTGTAGATATCCAAGCTAAGAAAGCTTTTGCTTCTTTAGCATATTTTGTTGCTGTATTCATTGTTATAGCCATGTCAGGGTGGAAACAGATTGCTGTTTCATTGCCTTTTGGTGCTGGAATTGCAAATACGTTCCAATCAAAATCAGCATCAGCATACACTCCGAGAGTCCAAGATCCATCGATAAACATCACAGCTTTTTGAGTATTGAAGAGAATTTGGCTATCATTATAGGTAACTGATTCAAATCCTTTTGGAAGATATTGAGCAACATCTTTCATTGCAGTAAAAGCTGCAACCATTTCAGGATTATCGAATTTCCTTAGACCAGTTTCATATGCAACTCGCCCTTTAGCTCCACCAATATAGTTAGGAAGAAGGCCAAAGAAGAATGTTTCTAAGATATCCCACTCATCCATAACACCATTAGCTAAAGGAGTATATCCTCTTGATTTAAGTGTGTTGCTAAGTGCTAAGAAATCTTCCCAAGTTTTTGGAACAGAAAGACCTTCTTTCTTAAATACATCGTTGTTGTAATAGACCATGTGTGAAACAGCTGCAAATGGAACTGCAAACATTCTACCATCTTCTGTCTGCCATGGAGCAAGGTTTGCTTTAGTAAAATTTTCCATAAGACCAGGGGTATCAGTTACATCAGCAAAAAACCCTGCTTTAAACAGCTCTTTTCCAGTGTCATAGCTTCTTGCATACATCAAATCTGGACCAGTGTTGCTGTCAAGTTGAAGACGTAAGGTAGCATTATAATCTGGTGGGTTAGTTGGTTTGAATTGTATTTCTACATTCGGAACAAATTTGCTGTATTCGTCGAGTAATGCATTCATTTGATTTACATCATCTGTTCTCCAAGAACCCATAGTTAAAACAACTTTTCCATCTTCTGATTCTTTAGCACCCTGTGCGAATACAGGCGCAAGAAGAATAGTAAATAAACATAGAGTAACGATAATCTTTTTCATCGTTAATTCCTCCTAAAATATGATATATTATATTACCACATACAACTTGTAATTGTCAACTTTGCAACAAAGTTACACTCTGCCTTGCGTAGGCTCTGAATTATCACTTCCCATGAACATTGAGAAAGTTCATTAATTCACTGTAGCTCTTACCACTTTTAATGAATGCATCCATTACTGCTTTCGCTTGGTGCTCTTTTTTCTTTTTCATGAGTTCTTCTAAGTTTTTAGCAATTGCATCATACTTAGACCTAGCCTTCACTAGAGCATCTTGGGTGGTTACAATCTCAGCATCAATAGAAGCAATCGTCTTCACTCTCGCCATATTCTTCTTCTCCTTTTTCATTAATAGCATCCATCAAGGACGATTTATCTGCAAGTAGATTTCCTATTCCAGATGCCTTAAGAAGTACATATTCAACATCAAGACCAAAGGCATTTAGGATTGTTTTCTGCTTCTTTGTCACAGCATGATCTAACCGGTACATGCCGTTGTTCCTTCTCACCATCTCAATCTTTTCTAGCTCCCTAATAGCATCAGGTACGGTCATGAAATTGGGCTTAGACTCCATGCGAATCATCTCTTCTTTCAGTAATGTGTAGATTCTATTACGGATAATCAGAGCCACAAACTCAATGAATATTTTGGCTGAAATAGAGGCAGCTGAATGTACCCTCATGCTCCTAGCACCAAGGAAGGTCTTATCTCCACTGAAGAGCTTTTCAGATGCATCTCTTCCTTTGTAGAGGACTAAAGCTTGTTCTGCACTCATCTCTTGTGATGTAACAATACAGAAGTATCCACAGAGTTCTAATTGTTCTTCAATCACCTCTGTCTTCTTTCGTGCATAGAGAAATATTTTATCTTTGTTGTAGTAGAGATCAAAATAAGATGTATAGCTATTACCAAAGACAACTTCTTTTCCTTCCATGCGTGCAAGGAACTTATTGTATTGGTCGATCTTTTGCTCCAGTTTCTCCCTCTCTGCAGCTTGGCGTCCAGCATTGAAATATATGTGGAAGTATCGTTGCTTGGTGTCATTTGCATACAGTTTTTGCTTAACAGTAGTCCCATACACCCTATAGGCTCTTATAGAACATGCCTGAGATGTTTCAAAAGAATGTCTTTTACTCTTCACCAAATCAGATACAAGAGCTTTCATGCCCTTAACCATGATGATGAAGCTGTAGTCATTTTCATCTAAATAGCGAATGTTATCCTTACTGAAGTAACCACGGTCTAGGACAAATCCTATCTTTTTGTACCCATATTCAATCACCTTATCCACCATAAAGGTGAATTGTGAAACATCGTTAATGGAACCAGGATACTCTTCATAGAAAAGGGGAACCTGATGAGTCTTATCAAACGCTAGCGATAGGTTAAATATTGGAAGACCCTTATCGTCTTTAGCCTTACCAAACTCTACAATATCGATGTCTCCAGCTTGGCAATTTTTATTTGTTGAGTCGTAAGAGATATAGAGTCGCTGCTTGCGATCACGTCCCTTATTCCAGTCATCAAGGAAACCAATTGTCTGTTCCTTAGTGATAGAACTTAAAAATCGAGACACTTTTGAATCACTATAAATTCTCATCTTATCTGAGAAAAGTGGGTGGCAGAAAGCAAAGTCTGGGTAATACTGACCAGCATTATCCTCATTGATGATAGAGTAACAAGCCAAATCCAAAAGTAGCCCACAATCTCTGCCCATCCGTTTCTCAAGCATCCCAGCAAGTCTATACTCTTCAATCACCTTTTGAATCACCAGATAGGCTCCTATCCTCAAACAACAACTCCTATATGCCTCTGATCTCTCTTCAGGAAAGACTGCTGAAGGGAAATATTCCTGATACTTTTCATTAGGGTTCATCAAAGAAGTATCTTCAGTATTGACCTTACCAATGATTGTTCTTTTAGGGATGTTGAATTTTCTTTCAGTGTCATACACCCGTTCATATTCATACATCACATAGGTTGAATCTTTCTTCTTTTTCAAGATAATTCTGCCAGAAATGTTTGGAATTGGGACTGTAAAATCGTAATACATACTGCCTCCTAATTGAGTGTAACTGTTACACTCATAAGAATACAATATTTATCTGATTTGTGCAATAAAAAAAGCCCAGAAATCGTTATGATACTGAGCTTTACTTAAAGATAATTGGTCATCTAGGAAATTTGAGTGGAACTTTTATGAGAAGTCCACA
>CAYZUR010000078.1:0-249 GCA_964481535.1 uncultured Spirochaetaceae bacterium
ACTTGTATTACAGATAATAACGGTTCTTTCCATCAAAGTTTTGCCAGTTCGAGGGTCAATAAGTTCTGGGAACTCTTTGAGAGTTTCTACAACCTCACCAGCTCTTTCTCCACAGGCTGCAATAATTACGATATCGACATCAGCATTACGACTAGTCTTATGTTGCAACACAGTCTTTCCAGCACCTTTTGGAGCTGGAAAGACTGTGTTGCACCATTTTTCTACTCGTAATGCGGTGTGAGTTATCCT
>CAYZUR010000078.1:259-7434 GCA_964481535.1 uncultured Spirochaetaceae bacterium
CGACTAGTCATATGTTGCAACACAGTCTTTCCAGCTCCAAAAGGTCCTGGGATACAGTAAGTACCCCCTTTTGCTACAGGAAGGAACGTGTCAATAATTCTTACCTTAGTGATTAATGGTTCAGTTGGTCGTAATCTCTCTTTATAAAAGTCGATTGGACGTTTAATAGGCCACGTAAAGACCATGGATACTGATTTCTCTACACCTTTAGCGTTCTTAAGAGTCGCGATTTCTTCACGAACGTTGTATGTCCCTTTTTTATTAATAGAGACAACTTCCCACGCTTCGTTCACAAAATTGAAAGGAACCATAATTCTGTGAGTAAAGATTCCTTCGGGAACTTCTCCTAATGTGTCTGCAGGAAATACGGTGTCCCCTTTTTTTACCTTTGGGGTAAAATCCCAATCTTTATCTGCAATAGGTTGTAAATAGATACCACGCTGAAGGAAGAATCCACATTGCATAGCAAGTTCTGGAAGAGGATTTTGTAGTCCATCATAAATTTGAGTAAGAAGACCAGGCCCAAGTTCTACACTAAGGAGTTCCCCGGAAAATTCTACATCATCTCCAACTCTAATTCCATTAGTCATTTCAAAGACCTGCATAGATGCAACATCTCCTGAAATTCTAATAACTTCTGATTTTAGTCGTTTATCATCTAAGAGAATGTACCCAACTTCATTTAAAGAAATATCTCCTTCAAATGTTGAGGTAACCATATTACCATTAACCCCGGTGACTCGACCTTTGTTGTATGCCATATCTATTAACTCCGTTTATATGCTTTTAATGATAGATTGTAAGCCTGTAAACAATCGTTTAAATTCAGTATTACCCTCAAGTGGGATAAATTGTGCTTTTCTTTCTAGCATTCTTAACTGTAATGCGTAAGCAAAAAGAGAGACTTCATCAAAATAATGGCCCCCTTTTAGCTCTTCAACTTTATTATATAATAAGGATAAGAGAGAAATCTCTGCTTCCAGTGGATTTTCTTGCTCTACCGCTCTTTTCACTACTTCAGATAAAGAAATATCTTGGATAAGTCCTTTCTGTCCACCTTCAGGTACATTCATCTCTTTGTGAGCAATGAGGCGATAATTACGTAATTCACTTTTCAATAATGAGAGGTAAGAGGAATAGGATGTAAAGAACGGATGAGAAATCGTATCCTCAAGTGAAGCATCAGGTAAGATAGCTGATAGGTAGTGCTGATAGGTAGTGCTCACAAATGGGGATACAAGAGTAATGAACTCATCATATGTAAGAATAGGAGACTCATCAAAATGTAACATTGGAAGGGAAGAAATCGTATAATAATAAGAAGCCACTTATACTACCCTCACTCAGATATCTTTGATTCTGTAAGGATTTCTGTAATAGCATCATTAAGGTAAGGTGCAATGAGATTACCAATCTCTTCATCGCTAAAGTCGTAATAGCTATTACCTTTTTTATCAGCGTAGTGAAAACCAACATCTATTGATGGGACAATGTTCAGGGTAAGCCCATTCTTGAGTTCTTTCTCAAGGTCACTTCGAAGTTTCTCTTCGAGTCCCTTAATACTTTTCTTACTCACTTCAATAGAGCTTTGTTTGGAATCAGTGATTCCACTTTTTACTACACTCACAATCAGAGCTACAGTTTGCTCTGGTGTTAAGGTCTCTTTAACGTGCTGATGAAGTAAATGATCCATGTGTGAAAAGATACTCTTTTTTAAAGAAAGAATAACATCTCTCGAAGCTTGGCGAATTGACTCATGTGCACTTTGCTTCATAATACTCATTTCTTTTTTAGCTTTATCAATAATAGCATTAGCTTCTTTCTCACTATTGCTGATTATCTCTTTTGCCTGTGCTTTTGCTTCATCGAGGATTTCGCTACGTTTATTATTTGCTTCAACGATACCATCACGTTTTATAGAATTAACGAGTTCTTGAATCTGCTGTTCCATTTCTTATCTCCACATTTTGAATTGTTCTTTATCATAATTGGTTGAATATCTAAAAGCAACAGGGAAACGGCAAAAATTTCAATCATTTCAATGTAAAAGAGGCTTTACATAGAAAACAATTGTTCTCATAGAAGTCCTATGAAAAGAAAAGATAAGCTAAATATTTTTTTTATTTTTTTTGTTGCAGATGCAACACTGCAATTGCAAGTAAGGTTGTATAATGGATTGCAGGAGAGATATATGAAAAAAAGGAATATAATTAGAATTTTTATACAAATTGTATCATTAATAACATTCTCATATTTTATGCTTAGTGGAAGAATGGTTCTCTGGTTAGGGTTGTATGTACTCGCAGTAGCCTCTTCATTTATATTTGGCCGCTTTTTCTGCTCTTATGTGTGTCCAATGAATTCCTCTATGAAAGCAGTTAATACGATAAGAGGTAAGAAACAAAATAAAATAATAAATATGAAAGTAGCCAATTTCATTCCATTTATTTCACTCGTTATATCAATACTTATCATGGTCGTTTCGAAAAAAGGCTTTCAAGTAGATATTCCCCTTCTTTTGATCTTCGTTCCCCTCTCTTTTGTATATGCATTCTTCTTCTCTTCATCTACATGGCACAATTATCTCTGTCCCTATTCAATTGCATTAAAACTTGGCGCATCTCACTCGATGTATACCTATAAAGTTGATGAGAATATTTGTATCGGATGTAAGCAATGCCTAAAAGCGTGTAATGTCGGTGCTATTACATTTAATAGCGAGAGTAAGAAAGCTGTTATCTCCCCTACCCTTTGCCATGTGTGTGGTGACTGTGTTGCTTCTTGTAAGGTCGGGGCAATTAGTTATACGAAAAATTAGAGGGTTTTTTTCTCTTTATCTGCTTTTATTAAGTTCCGAAGCCCTTGAATAACAACTTTTATTGCTATTTCTGTGTCATGAAAAATAGGGTTATCTAATCCTTCTTTTTCTCTCTCTTGGTTTCCAACAACAAAGAATTCACTGCCACAGCGAACATTTAAGTAGGAGGCAACAACAAAGAGGGCCGCAGATTCCATTTCACTTGCTAGTACGTTGAGTCTTTTCCATGCTTCCCATTTATTCATTAATTCGTAACTCACTGGTTTTGTCATTGGAGAGTGTTGTCCATAAAAGGCATCTTTACATTGAACAATTCCAACATGGTGAGGGATCTCTAATTGAGATGCCGCTTTATTAAGGGCGTTTACTATTTCAAAGTTGGCAACAGCAGGAAACTCGATTGGAGCATACTCACGACTTGTCCCCTCATTTCGAACTGCTCCTGTTGCAATTACCACATCTCCCCCTTTCACAGGGAGGGCAATTCCACCACAGGTTCCCATTCGAATAAAGGTATCTGCTCCACAGGCATATAACTCTTCCATTGCAATTGAGGCTGAAGGGCCTCCAATTCCAGTAGAAGTGACACTCACCTTCTCTCCATCTAAGTACCCCGTATAGGTAACATATTCTCTTGAGTCTGCAACAAAATTAGCATCATCAAAGTACGATGCTATCTTTTCACATCGTTTAGGATCTCCAGGTAGAATGACGTAGCGCCCTACATCACCTTTTTTTATGTGTAAATGATATTGTATTCCAGTTCCTTCCATATAATCAGCCATAATTATCTCCAATCTTTTTATTCTTCTTGTCTTTTAATAAATGTGCACCAAGTTGAGCTATACGTCAAGTTCAACATATGTTTTGCCATGCCCTCCATCTTCAGGACGGGCAACATAAAATGATTTTATGTATGACAATTGGGCTAGATGAGTATGAATTCCTCTCATTAATATTCCGTCACCCATGCCATGAATAATTGAGAATGTGGCAATACCATGCATTAAGGCTCCTTCTAGTTGACCCTCTACCATAGAGAGAGCTTGCTCTAATGTATTTCCTCTTACATCAATACTCAACTTAACATCACTTACACTTGCACTGTAGGAGATGATAGGTTTACTTTTCTTAACTGTACGTATAGGGGATAATTCTTCTTTCTTGAAGATGAATTTCACGCCTCCAATTGATACTTGAAACCTATCTTTCTTTTCTACTCGTACTATCACCCCTTCTCTTTTCTTCTCTGTAGCATATACAGGGGTTCCGACAGTTAAGGGAATGTTAGTAGGTTCATATCTTTTTTTTGTGGTAATCTTTTTGTCTAATACTTCAAGTTCTTCTTTAGTTTTAGTCTCTTTTTCATCTAATGAAAATTGAAAATCTTTCATCTTTTTCACTTTTTCTTTGGTGATTTCCCCTTCTCTAAGGTAGGCGACTAGATTTTCAAGTTCACTTTTTTTATCACTAATGAATCGTTTTAAGGAGACTAATTGCTCTTCTTTTAGAAGTTTTTCCTTTTGATTGAGTGTAAGAGAACGTAAATCTTCTTTTCTTGTGTGTTCAATTAATGCTTTTTCTCTCTTTTTGAGGGTATAGCGCAATTGTTCTATCTCTCTCTCTTTTTTCTCTAATCCTCTAATGATATTACTCATCATTACATTATCTGATCCTATGTGACCTTCTGCTTGTTCAATGACCTCTTGAGGCAATCCCATCTGCCTGGCTGTACTTATTGCATGAGAATCTCCTGGGAGGCCAGATATTACTCTAAAGGTTGGTAAGGAGGTCTTTTCATCAAATTCCATTGAAGCATTTAACATATTAGGGTGTGCATAGGCTGCTTGTTTTAAGAGGCTATGGTGACTTGTGATGCAGGTGAGGCCACCTTTATCTAATAAATACTGCAAGATAGATTTAGCAAGTGCTGCTCCTTCTATTGGGTCTGTTCCACTTCCGAGTTCATCGAGTATGACAAGACTTTTTGAGTCAACATGGCGAAGAATTTCACTTATCCGTTTCATGTGAGATGAAAAGGTTGAAAGAGATTTTTCAATAGATTGCTCATCTCCTACATCAGTGAAGATAGAAGAAAATATGGGTAAAGAAGAGCCTTCACTTGCCGGTATCATAAAAAAGGTTTGATGCATGAAAGCTAACAGGGCAATAGTTTTTATGGTAACTGTTTTCCCTCCAGCATTTGGTCCACTAATTACAACAGATCTCACTGGATCTTCTATATGCACACTGATTGGAACGCACTTCTCTTTTAACAAAGGATGACGAGAAGCAATGATGTGCGCATCTAACTGATCATTTATTACAGGAAAGACTTGATGGGTCATCAATTTAAAACGAGTAAGGGCGTAAAGAGAGTCTACATAGCCTATGTCTTCCATTAACTCAATTATTAGTGATATTTGTTGTAATGCATCAGATGATAAATCTGCAATAATACGGGCAATCTCAATCTCTATTTCTTGGACAATTAACACAACTGAGTTGTTTAATTCAACTAGTGGGTAACTTTCCATAAATAGGGTATTTTGGCTGTTACTTGCACTATGAACAAATCCTTGAACTTCACTTTTTTTATCATTTCGTATAGGAAGTACGACTCTATTATCTTTATAGGAGGGAATTTCTGAAGAGGCCACTTCTCTATTTTCTTTGAGAAAGGAGGTTGAGTAAGAACTTCTCATGTTTCTCTTACTCTCTAGTTGTTTCATAAGACGAACAATAGATGGGTGTGTTTCTTTCACTTTTCCAGGAGAGGCGAGAGTATAATCGATCTTTTTATAGAGAGATAATAATTCCTCACTGAGTGGTTCGATTAAAGAAGCACTTAGATGCGTTTTATATTCTTCACTATTACCCCTTTTTGGTGCTTTCGTATAATTAATGAGTAAGATAGCACTGTGTAGATATTCTTTTAACTCATACAACTCTTCTCCATTGAGAGAGTAAGGATTTGATGTGAGATTTTTAATCACGTGTGTAATTTCTGGAAAACTCATCACTTCCACTTCGTTATAAAGTGGGATTAATGACAGGTCATCAATGAGCTGCTGATGGTGGAGTATGAGAGGTATGTCAGTAACAAATGGGCTCTTTATAAGTCTCTCCATCCCCTCACTCGAGAGGGCATAGGAGGAAATAGTTTGTACTACTGATTGAATTTCTAAATCTTTAATTGTCTGTTGGTTCAAAGATATTTCCTTAACGTTTGTCTGATTTGTAGAGAGTTTCTCTCTCTCTTATACTGCTTAGCATTCGCAGATAGCTTTCGTATCTGTCGCTGTCTATTTCTCCATTTTCTACTCTTTGTTTTATATCACAATCAGGTTCATTCTCATGTAGACACATATCGTAAGAGCACTTTCCTATTGATTTTCTAAATTCAGGAAATGACTCAGCAATGAGAGAAAGGCTTGTGTGTGGTATCAGCAACTCTCTTACGCCAGGAGTATCTGCAAGTATAACATCTCCTTCTTTAAACATAATTGAGTGGTTTGTTGTGTGTTTGCCTCTATTATACTTTTGTGAAATGTCCCCAATTTGTTGAACAGAGTCTCCACTCAATAATTGATTTACTATTGTCGACTTTCCTACTCCTGATTGTCCTACAAAGGCTACTTTTTTATGATCGATATATGTTTTTAAGAGGGCTATCCCTTCATCATCAAATGCACTCATATTTATCGTTTCATAGCCGAGGGTTTTAAAGAGGGTAAATCGTTCATCTTCCTCTTGAGAGAGTGGGAGGTCGCATTTATTTAATACAATGAGAACTGGTGTTAATCCTGCACACACTATTGCCCTATCAATGAAGCGGGGTCTAAATGGGGGTTCATCAGTACTTGTTACAATAACAATGAGATCCATATTAGCAACAATCGTTTGATTGATACTTCTTTTAGCATTCCACCTCTGAAAAGAATTTTTTCTTTCTAATCGTTCAAGAATGAGTCCTTCTTTGGGTGTGTGAAGGGTATATTTTACATAATCGCCTACAGCGAGTGGTGAATACTCATCTCTTTTTTGATTGAGAACTTTTCCTTTTATTCGGCACAATGAAAAAGGATACTCTTCTTGCGTGAGAAATAGCTCTTTCTCTACAACTGTATATATATTATTGATGCCTCGGGTTACAATACCAATTTTTTCTTCCATATGAGTAATAAGATACTGAGAAAGAAGGTGGTATGCAAGCAATTGTCTTTACAGTGGAAGTTCTTTTTTGATACAATTACTTATGTTTAGATTGATTCCATGTTCACATGTTGGGTGTAAAAAGTATGCTGTTGAAGACTATTATACGTGTCTTGAGCATAGTAAAGACCCTGAAAAAGTG
>CAYZUR010000079.1:0-7409 GCA_964481535.1 uncultured Spirochaetaceae bacterium
TTTTGTTACAGCTGTAAAAATTGAAGCCCTGGATGAGTATTTTACAAGAATAAAAGAAAGGGCAAACAGGAAGAAATATACTCCTCTTGTCAGTATTGAGCGAGATCTTACTTCAGTGGGGATTGATTCAGTCTTCTATGATTCATATGGGAATTCCCAAATCGCAGTTCAACATTTAATTGATTGTGGATGTAAAAATATTGCCCATATTTCAGGTCCTGTGTCGATGCATGTAGCACAGCAACGTGTAACAGGGTATCTCAATTGTATGCATCAAAACAAAATTGGTGTTGATATGCAAAAGATGATCTCCTATGGAGTCTATTCTCATCAAAGTGGATATAAAGCAATGATGGATATATTAGATAAATATCCAAGTGTTGATGGTGTCTTTTGTGGGAATGACCAAATGGCAATAGGAGCTCTAAAAGCTCTTAAACTTAGAGGAAAGAGAGTCCCCCAAGATATAAAAATCATTGGGTATGATGATTCCTTTGTTTCAACAATAGTAGAACCCTCTATCTCCACTATTCATGTTCCGAAAGAGAGTGCAGGAGTTGCAGCTGCAAACTTACTATTCTCTTTAATGGAAAATAAATCAGATCAAACATCAAGAACACCTATTGCACAAAAAATGGATGGTCGCCTCATAGTAAGAAAATCAACAGTATTAGATAGAGAAGAGGAAGACTGGCTGCTTTCAGAGTGGTAGATTTTATTACGATACAAAGAGCCTTGAAAGTGCAAAGAGAAAAAGAATATATACAACATGAAGGATCTGATAAGAAAGGACAATATAGAGTCCTGAAACCTTATCTTTAAGAAATTAGAGGCATACAGTTATAATTGAATTGAGTAGAAATCTAAATGAAGAAAGAGTATTTCTACATCAGCTTTCTCTGGTATTCGAGTAAACTAGCCTTTCTCGATTGAGTATTGAGAAACTAAAATAGATTATTATTTCAGCGAGCGATTACGAAGAGGATTCTTAATCTCATTCCAAATACGCTTATTGCCACTTGGAACGAAACCCATTCTTCGTGATATTTCTAGTGCTGTAAATCTAATGTAGGATGAAAATAATTCTTTTTTAATTCCCAATATCTTTGAGTTTGCCCCTGATATACTACAAGCTCCAATCACATTTCCAACGTCATTAAATATTGGGGATCCAAGACAATATAATCCTTTTTCATGTTCTTCATTATCTATTGCATATCCTCGTTCTCTCGATTCTGCTAATTCGGTTATGAGATTATCTAGGTTTGTAATAGTATTATCATTGTAAGGGATTAGAGGAGTAGACTCAAACAGATTTTTTACCTCCTCATGGGGTAAAAATGAGAGTATAGCTTTTCCTGCAGATGTGCAGTAAAGGGGCGATTTATCTCCGATTGCGGTACGCGCTAGGAGCCTGTCTGGAGATTCAACAGCATAAATATATAGGCAAGAAGTACCGTCAAGAATTGTTAGATATACTGATTCTCTACATGAATCGGCAAGCTCTCGTAATAATGGTGCAGCACGGTCTCGGAGTTGAACATTAATTCTGACTGCTTGAGTCATTGAGATAATTGCTGTCCCCAGAGCATATTTGCCGTTACCCATATGTTCAACAATCCCTTTATGAACTAGGGTTGCAAGAATGGTATAAACAGTTGTTTTTGGATACCCTAACTGTTTGCTGATTTCGGAGAGAGACATGATTGGTGCTTGTGGGGTGAATGTTTCAAGAATTTCAAAAGCTTTTAATACCGATGTAATCATATACAATCCTCCGTGAATAATAATTAATTAACTTAAATATTATATAGCCCTGCTATTAAATAAACAATTGCAAATTGTTTGACAGGCTAGAATCCATAGTTTACAATACTATATATGAGAAAGGCGTTCTATAATATGGAACATATAAGGAGAGAATTTGCAATGAAAAAAATGATGTTTGTTGTTTTGATTGTGACAATCGCAATTATTACACCTCTTTTTGCACAGGGGCAAGTCGAGAATAGCGATGAGCCAGTGGTTGTATCATTGAATACGTTGTTTCATGGTGGCGATGCTGCTGCGATGGAAATGATTGTCAAAGAATTTAATAGTACTCATGATGATATTCAGATTGAGTTAACTCAAGGAGGTTGGACAGATTATACAGCTCAGTTGAATAATGCTGTTCTTGCAGGTGAAGCACCTCAGATTGCTACTATTCTAAATTTCTCTTTGCCTTCATCTTTACCAGCTTTACTTCCTCTTAATAATACTCCAGCTGGTAATATGATTGCAAAGTTTAATTTCAAACGAGATGATTATGTGCCTACAGTTTGGGATATAGCAACTCAGAATGGAAATCAATATGGTATTCCACTTGATAATACAATGCTTGGAATTTATTACAATAAAGATATTTTTGTAGCAGCTGGTCTTGACCCAGAGAACCCTCCAAAAACTCAAAAAGAGTTTAATTATGCGATGAAAGCAATTAAAGATGCTGGCTATTATGCATTTAATCCAGGTGCTTATGGTGCTCCAAGATGGTACCGAAGAATGTGGTATGCACTACTTTGGCAAAATAATGGAGAGCTGCTTGATGGAGAAAAAGCTGCTTTCAATACTCCACAGGGGCTTGAAGCTCTAAAGTATCTCGTTTCAATTCGAGAGGATGGATATAATAAACCTGGCACCAATGGCGCAGCCCAATTCGGTGCTGGAGAACTTGGGATGATGTGGAATGGTACATGGCACTATTTCAGTCTTAATGATGTAGATTTTGAATGGGGCTTCATGGGTATCCCAACGTTCTTTGAACAAGAAAAGACTTGGGGTTCTAACCACTTCCTTGCAATTCCAAAACAGAGCAAGAAAAATGAAAAACTTATAGAACCTGCCGCTGAAGTTATAAGATGGATTAGTGATAATTCACATACTTGGGGTATTTATGGGGGGCATGTCCCAATGAGTAAGGAAGCCTTAAAGAACGAAGAACTCCTTAATTCAAGAACTTGGGAAAAAACGTTAAAAGAATTTACTCGAATGTCATTTGAAGGTGTATATAAGAGCCTTCCTACACACCCTAAAATTAACGAGATTAATAACGCTATTCAACCATATATCGAAGAGGCTTACAATGGGATTATTACACCTGAAGAAGCTTTACGTAAAGCAGAAGCCGATGTGAATGCTGTGCTTGCCCAGTAATTAACTAAAAGATTAGATGTCTCTGCACTTTAGGGTGCAGAGACATTGTTGTACAGGAATATATATGGCATTTAAAAAATCGCAAACAAGGGAAGGGTTATTGTTTATCCTTCCATATGGAATAATTTGGCTACTATTTTTATTCCTTCCTCTAGTGTTTGGCTTTACAATGAGCCTGTTTGAGTGGAATCCTCTTGGGGATAGTTATTTTATCGGGTTTGATAATTATAGGCAGTTATTTTCGGATCATAGATTCTGGAGTTCTGTGTGGGTGACATGGAAATTCATCTTCATGGTTATTCCTGGAATTATTATTACGGCTCTAGCAGCTGCTTTGATTTTACATTTTGCTCAATTCAAGTTCAAAAGATTTTTCGAATCTTCAATGTTTTTTCCTTATTTGTTGAATGTTTCGATCGTCAGCATCATCTGGGGTTTGATGAATGACCCTGATATTGGTATCCTTTCCCATTATCTATCAAAATTTGGAATAATTCAGCAATCTTTATTGAGCAGCAGAACATGGGCTCTTCCTATGATTGCGCTAGCAACCATTTGGTGGCTTGCAGGTTACCGGATGATTGTTTTTCGCGCAGCTTTATCATCAATTCCTCTTGAGATTTATGAAGCTGCTAAAATTGATGGAGCTAAACCTTTAAGAACATTTTTTAATATTACACTTCCTTTGATTAAACCTTCTTTGCTCTTTTCATTGATTCTTACAACGGTTGGTGGAATGAGAACGTTTGGACAAGTAGTGATGATGACATCGGGAGGGCCTGGAGTGTCCACAGAAGTTATGGCACTTCAAATGTATCGGCTCGGATTTGAGTATTTAGATTTTGGTAGAGCTGCTGCAGTTGGTTTTATTATCTTCTTAATGATTTTTACAATCAGCATGGGCTTGGTTAAGGTGTTTAAACTTGGGGGAGATTTACAATGAAAAAATTTTCAACAAGGAATTTTCTCGCAACAGTATTCTATACACTCCTTGCTTTTTTATGGATTGTGCCCGTAATATGGTTGGTCGGGAAAGCATTTACTCCTGAAATGGCAATTTATAAAGAAGGTCATAAACTTATCCCTTCGCAATTAACACTAAAGAATATAACTAACATATTTGCCAATTGGCCTTTTATTCGGTGGTTTATAAATTCCCTCCTAGTAACAACTGGGGCAATAGTGTTTACAGCAATAGTCTCTGTATTGGCAGGATTTTCTTTTTCACGTCTACACTGGAAAGGGAGAAATACTGTCTTCTTGATTTTTCTTTCATCGATGTTTATTCCTTGGGAAATTAATGCAATTCCACTCTATTTCATTATGAATACGTTAGGATTATTAAATACGAGAATAGGAGTGTTTCTCCCTATGGTTGCAATGCCAATTGGAGTTTTTCTTATAAGACAATTTCTTATTAATATACCACAGGAGCTTGAGGATGCTGCAAGAATTGATGGATGTAGTAGTTTCTCATTGCTCATTCGGATACTTTTGCCACTATCTATTCCAGCTCTAGGGGCATTAACTATCTGGATATTTATCTTTGCATGGAATGAATTCTTTTGGTCGATGATTTCTCTCAAAAAATCTGCAATGCTAACAATGCCGATTGGTTTGAAAACGATTATGGGTTCTCAGAATATAGAATATGGGATACTCTTCGGTGCTTCTTTATTAGCGTTGATTCCTTCCTTGATAATCTTTGTCGGTTTAAGAAAACGAATTATTAGCGGAATTTCAATATCAGGAGCAATAAAATGAATTATGTTTTAAAGTCAGGTGTTTGGCCAACAATGATAACTCCGTTCACAAAAGATGGTCAAATTGACTTTCCTGGAGTAGAAAGCCTCATAGAATGGTATATATCAAAAGGTGTTGTCGGGATTTTTGCTATATGTCAATCAAGTGAAATGTTCTTTCTTTCCTTAGAAGAGCGTGTCTCATTAAGTAAGTTTATCGTTGATAAAGTTAATGGAAGGTGTGGCGTTATCTCGTCAGGACATATATCGTCTAGTGAAGTAGATCAATTAGAAGAGATTACAGCGATAGCTGCAACTGGTGTAGAGGCTGTTGTTTTAGTTGCAAACAGAATAGCTGCAGAAGAAGATTCTCCTTCTGTATGGATTAGTAATTTATCTAAGATTTTAGAAAAGGTTTCAGCATCTATCCCCCTTGGATTTTATGAATGTCCCTATCCCTATAAGCGAGTGCTGACCGAAAGTGAGCTTAAGTTTGTAGCGTATACTGGTCGATTCTTTTTCTTAAAGGATACCTGTTGTGATACTTTAATGCATGCAGAGCGAGTGAGAATTTGTAAGGATACTCCACTCAAACTCTTTAATGCAAACTCATCAACTCTCGCTTCTTCAATACGACTGGGCTATCATGGATTTAGTGGCGTTATGGGGAATTTTCACCCAGAATTATATAACCTCCTTCTGGATAAAATAAATAATGAAAAAGAATATGATGAATTGCAAGATTTCCTTGGTTTCAGTTCTGTAATAGAAAATCAGGGATATCCCATGAACGCAAAGTACTATCTATCTTTAGAAGGTCTTTCAATGGGAATTGAGACAAGAAGTAAAGATTCTACCACCTTCAGTGAAAGTAATAAGAGAGAAATAGAACAATTTAGGAATGTTGCTCTCAAAATGACCAAGACGTTCTACAAGGAGTAGCTATATGAGTTTTAACATGGAAGATGTACATACGATTGTTAATGAACCAGCTATCGTTCATTGTTCCTCAATAATAGAAACAGAAAATAAGGATCTCCTCTGTGTTTGGTACCAAGGTTCTTATGAAACATCAGGTGATACAAAAATCATGGTGAAACGGAAAGGAATAGATAACCCGACTTGGGAGAATGCTAAAGTATTATTTGATTTTAATGGTATACCATTAGGGAATCCTGTTTTATGGAAACATGAAGGTATTCTCTATATCACTTTTTCAGTTTTAATGTCGGAATCTTGGAAATCGAGTTTGCTGTTCTATGCTTGCTCACATAATAATGGAATTACATGGTCTAAACCTTCTTTGTTTACCCCTACTAAAGGTTTGATGCCTAAGACACAGCCACTTGAAACTTCGAGTGGAGATATTTTATTTCCTCTTTATCATGAAGCAGAATACTGTCCATACGTTATGATTATTCAAGATTTAGACAAGGTTATTTTTTCTCCACTTGTTGCCGAGACAATGGCACGGAATAAAGCAATTCAGCCCGCTCTTTGTTCTTTGTCAGATGGTCGAATTCTTATGTACTGCCGGACTAACCAAGGGACAATTTGGAAAAGCATCTCTTATAACAACGGGTATAGTTGGAGTATTTGTGAGCCTACCAATCTTTTGAATCCAGATAGTGCTGTTGATCTTGAAGTCATTGATGATACGTTATTTTTAGTATCAAACCTATCATCGAAAGATCGGCATGCTTTAACTTTGTCTATATCATCTGATCAGGGAGAAACGTGGAAATTGCAATCTATTATTGCTGAAGGTTCTGGGGAGTATTCATATCCTTGTATGATAAAAGATTCAAAGAAGTCCATTCATATTACCTACACCGAGAACCGCTATTCAATAAAACATGTTGAACTAACATATGATAGGTTAGGACTATGATTAAATGGGCTTTGATAGGTGCTAGTGCCTGGATGGAAAACTACCACATCCCTGTACTACAAAAGTTGAGAGAGAAAAAAATTGTTGAGATAGTTGGAATTTGGAATCGAACAACTAAATCAGCTGAACGATTAGCGAAGACATATTCAATCCCCCGAGTATATTCTAGTATAGATGAATTACTTGAGGACTCTATTGATTGTGTTTCTATTGTTCTCAATAAATCTATAATTGCTGAGTATTTACGATTGATAGCAGATAGGAATATACCATTTTTAACAGAAAAACCTCCAGCAAATTCTTACCAACAAGCCTTAGAGATTCTTCCTAAAACGAAGAAAATCTCCCATATTGTCGGTTTTAATCGTCGTTATCTGAACACGATTGAGCAGACTCGGCAGTTGCTCCCGCCTAACATTACGGGTTATGAATATAATATGTGGAGAGATAACCGGAGCGATAAAAGATACATCTTTGAGACTGGTATTCATGCACTAAATCTTGCTGAATACTTATTTGGGCCTATAATTCAGGTTCAGATCATCAGTAACAGAATAGTTGCTGAAGACATTACAGTAGTT
>CAYZUR010000080.1:0-4202 GCA_964481535.1 uncultured Spirochaetaceae bacterium
CACATCTTACTTCCTACCTTGATGAATACAAGAATAGGGGGGATCTTCTCTTTATTACAAGTAATACCATGGCACAAAATGCTACATTACAAGGAATAATAAAAGAATTAGAAGATGATGGTGCTCAAATACACCTAATAGAGGTCCACGGCGAACCTACAGTAGATTCAATTGATGCTATTGTAACCAAACAGTATGAATCAAGAGTCTCTTGTGTATTAGGGATTGGGGGAGGAAGTGTCCTCGATAGTGCAAAAGCTGTCAGTGTCATGCTTTTTCACCAACATAAATGGAAAGATCCACACCTCTCAATTAAAATCTTTTTAGAAGGGGTGGGTACAAAAAAAGCTCCCTCTTTTAGACTTCCATTAATCCTTGTTCCCACAACAAGTGGAACAGGAAGTGAGGCTACGAAAAATGGTGTTGTCTCTCAAGTGGGAGAAGATGGATTTAAGAAATCCTTTAGAGATGATTCTTATATTCCAGATATTGCAATTATTGACCCAATCCTTACTCTTACTGTTCCAAAAGATGTTACCTCCTCAACAGGACTCGACACCCTTACTCAACTCATGGAAGGATATGTAAGTGATAAGAATAATTTCTATATTGACTCCATTGCCCTTCCTGCAATTCATAAAGCAGGAGAAGCTTTGTCTTATCTATTAGATAATCACCTTGATGATATCGATGCAAGAAGTTCTATGAGTTATGCTTCCTATATCTCGGGTGTTACCCTCGCTCATAAAGGACTCACCTATGTACATGGCTTAAGTGGCCCAATGGGATCACTACGTCACATTCCTCATGGAGTTGCATGTGCCATTCTTATTGGCCCTATCAACAGAGCGATGGTTGAAGAGGCACAAAAAGATACATCCATAGCTCTCCACACTGAATTTCTCAAAAAGATGTCTCTCATAGCTAAAGGGTGGGATAAAGAGAAACCGATAGAGGCAGTTGAATATATTGAGAGTATTGTAGAAAAAGCTGCATTAAAATCTTTAACAGCGTATGGATTTACTCAACTAGATATGAAATCTCTATCAACACTCTCATCAAAAAGAAATTCACCTGTAACATTATCAGAGTCAATTCTCTATGATATCTTAATCTCTTTATTGTAAAAGAAGATAAAGTCAGTGTGTATACCTACACACTGATGAGGAGTATGAGAATCTTCTTGTGTAATATCCTACGGATTACCATACGATTAAAATATCGTGATGATGGTTCTTCATGCCCAGATGAGAAGAACAACATCGCATTGTCACTCTCTCATGAGGAAAAGCTTTCCACAATGAGTACTGTTGGTGGAGTTCCTCGTTCCAAACTAATGGGTGAGTTTTAGGAGGGATGAAGATACATGCCTCTTTTACATCAACTAAAGGTATCAATATAGGGATAAGTAGTTTTTTACTCATTACTCCAGTCAGTCACTCTCAATCCTTCGACCCGTGTAAACTCTTTTGTGTTATTTGTAACCACGATGAGCCCGCAGCTACGAGCATGTCCTGCTATATGAAAATCGTTTACACCAATAGGGCGTTTTTTTATCACATATATTGCGATGTTTGTATGTGAGCATGAACTTCAACATCTACAAGTCCTCTCTCTCACATTGGAATTGGGAAGCTCTTTCTGTCATAAAATCATCGCTCACTTCATATTCAGGTGATAAGAAAAAATCATCCCATGTATTTTGGATAGGGGAAATTATGCGAGTATTTCCAACAACTCTAACAGTTACCTTCTTTATATTCTTAGGAAACCGTGTTCCTGCTGGTAGTCGAACTGCTTGAGTTCGATTATTCTCAAATACTGTACTTATTTTCATAGTCTTACCCTCTTTGCACAATGCTCTATACATGTAGTATATAGCATGTATGGAAAATATCAAATTCTAATATTTTTCATGTAAAAGATAATAGAATCAGGATACAAAACACTGAATTGAAAGAAATATGAATATCAAACTTTTTAGTAGTAGAAGAGAAACTAGGGAAATTATATCACTACAACAGTAAGGAGGAGTTCATACTCCTCCTTATCAATATACTCGTAAAGATCTAATTTTCTACACTATTGTAAGCAATTTTTAGATCCACAATTTCTAATGGTTCTCTACTTATTTTGCTTGCTCTAACTCTAATGTTCTTGTTGTTAAGTCACACACAGAGGAAGGACCAAAGTATTGAATTGCACCTGGATATAGGTAATCAGTATTAATTGCCCACGTGTCTCTCATCTTCTTGAAATACGTAAATGGAGCTCCATCGAGTTCTACGAGAGCTTTTTTAATAACTGGTTTCATCTCACCATGTCTCTCTTCTAAGTTCATCATCATTGTGATAGGAAATCCACCAGTTGTCCAATTCTCTGCACTATTTGTGAGATTGCCAACACTTGAGATATATCCACTACAGCCAGCATTAATGAGGAGGTAGGCATTATACCCAAGAGAGTAGGTATAGTCAGCATCAAAGTTCGATGGGAATGCACAACGGCCTTCATATCCAAAGAAGTGGTTATACGCTGAGAATGTCCCATTGTATTCACCTTTTTTCTTCATATCACTTAACCGTTGACTTACCATTGCAATGAGCATCTTCTCTGTTTCAATTCGGCTCACTTGAACGTTCCCATGTGGGTCTCTATCCATAAGAAGTTGCTTTTGGATATCAGTTGGTAGGGAGATAAATACTTCTTTTGTTTCGGATGTTAATTTAGAAGTAACAAAATTATACTGATCTTTCCACGTAGTTAATGTGTTGTATACTTTGATTTCTTTAGCAAGGAGAGTGTTGATGCTACTAATGAGGACTTTTACTTCAGGAATAAACTCTACTACTCCTTCAGGAATTAAGATAATACCGTAGTTGAGTCCTTTTTCAGCTCTTTTCACTATTGGCCCTACAATAGAGTCAACTACATCATGTAAACTCATTTGCTTCTCTTCAATCTCTTCACTCACTAAACATACGTTTGGTCGAGTTTGAAGAGCACATTCAAGTGCGATGTGAGAGGCACTACGACCCATGAGTTTAATAAAGTGCCAATATTTTTTGGCGCTATTAGCATCTCTCATCAAGTTTCCAATAAGTTCACTATATGTTTTTGTTGCTGTGTCAAATCCAAAAGAGATTTCAATAAATTCGTTCTTCAAATCGCCATCAATTGTTTTTGGGCATCCTACAACAGAAATACCTGCTTCTGTGTTGAGGAAGTACTCAGCAAGAACAGCTGCATTCGTGTTTGAATCATCTCCACCAATAATTATAATGGCAGTAATATTGTGTTTTCTACATACGTCTTTTACTGTTTCAAATTGTTCTGTTGTTTCTAACTTTGTTCTTCCACTTCCGATGATATCAAATCCACCAGTGTTTCTATAGGCGTCAATAATAGAGTCGGTGAAGGTGAGTGTTTTATCATCTAAGATTCCAGAGGGACCTCTGAGAAAGCCAATGAGGTTACTCTCTTTGTTTCCTTTCTTAAGAGCATCGAAGAGTCCACTAATGACGTTGTGTCCACCTGGTGCTTGTCCACCGCTAAGAATAACTCCTACGTTGATTGCTGTGTGGGCAACGGGAGTATCACTCATTGTAAAACTTACTCGTGGTAAGCCACAAGTGTGTGGAAATAGGGATTTGATTTTATCTGCATCAAATTCTGGTGCAGTAGCATCCCCTTTTGTTGCAACGAGGGTGTGGATAGGGTTAGTTAAGAGTGCTGGTAATTTAGGTTGGTATTTGTATCTTTCTTTTTGTAATGGTGAATAGTCCATTCATTTCTCCTATAATTTTATATGTGCACATCATAAAGTATTTCTTGTTTACTTTGCAAGTACAGGCCCCTATGATAGACAAATAGGGGAGTTACATGAGAAAGAAAATAGCACTTAATTACGATTGGAAGTATATACATCAAGATAATGAAGAGTTTTCTGATCCTTCTTTTGATGATAGTGATTGGAGCATTGTCGACATTCCTCACTCACTTAACTCTATTAATAGTAACTACAATGATGATACCTCCTTTTCTACTGTTGGGTGGTATAGAAGAAGACTTAAAGCAGATATTTTTGACTCCACAAAGCGCAATGTCATAATATGTGAAGGTGTTGCAACAAGGGCTTCAGTGTTTCTAAATGGAATTCCCTACATGGTGCATGATGGAGGGTTTACCCCTTTTCTCATAGA
>CAYZUR010000080.1:4212-7387 GCA_964481535.1 uncultured Spirochaetaceae bacterium
AGAGATCCCTAAAGAACTCATTGAAAAGGGAGAAGAGATCACCCTTTCTATTCGAGTTGATGCAACAGAAACTCTTCCAATTGCCCCATATGGAGGCATAATTGATTACATCATTCCACCGGGGATCTACAGAGAAGTCTTTCTCTACCACACACACATTGAATATATTAAAGATGTCTTTACCTATTCAACAAAGGGCAATGATGATGAGAGAGATATATTTCTTGAACTCGCTCTTGCCGTAGATGAAAAGAATATAGATGAGTATGAAGTAGAAGTGGTGATTATTGACTCTTCATCTCAGGCAGTTCATTCATCCACATTTCAAGTTCTCTCTCCTTTAATGAATTATCGCTATGAAGTGGCTAATCTCACCCTTTGGTCTATCAAGAAACCCACCCTTTATACAATTCGTACAACCCTTAAGAGAATGGGAAAACCACTCGATACAACACAATACTCTTTTGGTTTTAGAGACGTTATGTTTAGTGAAGATGGGTTTTTCTTAAATGGGGAGAGAGTGACCTTAGTGGGTCTTAATAGACATCAGCAATTCCCCCATCTTGGTTTTGCCATGCCAAAAAGAGGGCAACAATTTGATGCAGATTTCTTAAAGTACACACTCTCACTCAATATAGTAAGAACAGCCCATTATCCTCAAAGTAGACACTTTTTAGAGAGATGTGATGAAATAGGGCTCCTTGTATTTACTGAAATCCCAGGTTGGCAGCATATAAGTGAAGATAAAGAGTGGAGACGCGGAGTGGTTACTCAACTCACTGAATTGATTATACGAGACAGAAACCACCCATCCATAGTGTTGTGGGGAGTGAGAATTAATGAATCTCTTGATGATGATGAACTCTATATGGCAACACATAAAGCGGCTCATTACTTTGACCCATCTCGTCAAACAGGGGGAGTGAGAAATATTGCTTCTTCTCATTTACTTGAGGATGTTTATACCTATAATGATTTCTCTCAACCAGGACTTGAGAAGCCTAAAAGTATTACAAAGCTCCCTCATGCTCCATATCTTGTGAGTGAACACACAGGGCACATGTATCCCGTAGAGAGGAGAGAAGGGTATGAGAAGCATACTAACCATGCCCTCTACCATGCCTACAAGCTAGAAGCTCTCTATAAGAATCCCCGAATAAGTGGCTTAATAGGGTGGTGTATGAGTGATTACCTCACCCATAGAGAATTTGGCCCATCAGATAACGTGTGTTACCATGGAGTGAGTGATCAGTATAGAGTTCGTAAACTCGCTGGGTACTTGTATTCATCACAGCAACACATTACCCCTGTTCTTTCTTTTTCTAGTAATCTCTCTCTTGGCTCGTACCCATCTCATGCAATGCCCCCTATCTACATCTTTACTAACTGTGAAAGTGTAAAGCTATATATAAATAATGAATATGTAGGGAAGTATTTTCCTGATACTTCCCAATTTAGTCACCTGCCTCATCCTCCCATCATTATAAAAGACCTCATTGGAGAGAGAATAGATAAAGAGACTCACTTTAGTAAGAGAGAAAAGAAGATGATAAAATCAATTCTTTTATCAATGAATCTTCATCATATGAACCTCACCGTAATGAGTAAATTAATGTTTTATTATCTTATGAAGAAAAAGAAGATGGAGTATAAAGATGCTCTTCATCTTGTTGAAAAGTATCTTTTTAGTTGGACTAAAGAGGGCAGGGAGTGGCGAATAGAGGGGATACAGAATAAGAGCGTAGTGAAAGAGATCACAATAGGTCCTGTAACTACACGAGTCCTCACAGCACAACCTGATACCACTATGCTCCAATTAGGAGATACGTTTGATATAACTCGCATAGTAGTGAGTGAAGTTGATGAATATGGAAACTATTTAGACTTTTCAAATGAAGTTATTGAAATAACAACTTCGAGTCACTTAATTGTTATTGGCCCCACAAAACTCGCTCTTATACGAGGAATAGCAGCTTTTTATGTGAAGACGAATAAGAAGAAAGGAAAAGGAATTATTACAATAAAGAATCAGCAGAATCAGAGCGTAGAAATCTCCATAGAGATAATCGATGAGTCTTAATCTATTGTTTTTTCTGTTATGGGAAGAGTTTAGGATCATGTATTAATTCATGAACTGATGGGTAGAGAATATGAGCAAGTTTAGAGAGTCTTTTTACATCTTTAGAACCTGTTAATACTCCCACTCTATACCCAGCTTTTCCCCTCTTTGCATATGCTAAATCCATTGTAGCATCTCCCACAACAACTACTTCTTCAGGTAGAAGAGAGAATTTTTTACAAAAAGCAACAAAGGATTCAGGACTTGGCTTTCTTTTAAAGTGATCGTCGTTTGTTGAAATCATATCGATGAACTGAATAAGGTGAAAGTGCTCTAGACACACTAAGGTACTTTCTTTGTTATCACTTGTGGCAATTCCAATACGATAGCCATGTTTTTGTAGTTTTTCAAATAAGGGCAGAAGATCATTCTCATCAGTATGAGCTATTAAAGAAGCTTTAATATAATCTTTACCATCATAGTAACTGTTTTCAAACGCTTTTACTAACGGAGCAAAGGGGAGTTTATGCTTTCTACTAAATCTGTAAATATAAAGGAGCATAAAAGGTTTTCTGTGTTTAAAGATGAGACCTCGAGGGTTCACCCCTTCTAACCCTAATCCCAGCATATGGAGCATATCTCGTTCAAGATCTGCGTCCTCTCCCCGATCAAAGTTTTCTAAGATACCTTTAATCGTAGTTTTAAACACAGGTGCCCAAATAGTGTAGTAATCAAAGAGAGTGCCATCTTTGTCGAAAATGATACCTTTATAACTCATATTTGTAAGAATGTATCATAAATGGCAGGACTTGACTATATACTCTGTTTAGATTGTTGCTTCATATGAAGCAACTGCCAAAACATATGCTTATTTTTTTCAGTATGGTAGGTAGAGAGTAACAAAAAAATCCCCTATATCAGGTGTCTGACATAGGAGAAAGAAGGAGTTGATGAAAATGTAGTAATAGGTCTTTATCCTCTTTTATTACTATCTTAAGAGTATCTACCATTGTGATAGTTAATTATCTATGTTACAGGTTGAAGCTTCTTATAGAGGTCTTTAAATATGAGATCTCTATCGAGGGCATATATCCAACGACAAGGCTTTCTTGTTGG
>CAYZUR010000081.1:0-7361 GCA_964481535.1 uncultured Spirochaetaceae bacterium
TGCGCGTGTTATAAGAAACTCATCTCCTTCTATCGCATCAATTTCTATCGTAGAGATATAGTGAAGATTCTTCTTGGTAAGCAGATGAGAAAACCTCTCATCAAAGGTATGAAATAAATTTTCTATCTTTATTGTTTTCATATTTACATGAATTTCTGGGGATTCAAGGACCATAAGAGTTTCAAAGTCATTAATAAGATTTCCCATTCTAATTAATTCATGTAACATAGATTCAAACCGGTCTTTGGATGGAGTGAGAATATTATCACTCATCCCCTCTAGTTGAGCCCTAAGTGATGAGACAGGTGTTCTCAGGTCATGGGCAATATCTTGTCCCCATTGTGCCCGTAAATCTTGTTCATGAATAAGGCGAAGCCGTAATTCTTCTATAGCACTCCCTATTTGCATCAACTCAGCATCTCCTGTAAGAACAATCTTTTCATCCATTTTCCCATTACTCATTCTTTTTAGTTGAAAAGCAAGGCGGTCTGCTGGATGGCTTATTGTTCTAGAAAAATAGAGAGCCGCTAACAGTGATACGATAAGGGAGACACCAAGGGCGAGAAACATAATTCTGCTCATCGTTAACACAATAGCTCTGTTTGCCACATCATCATCAAAATTAGAAGATCGGATTGAATAATACCCTATTATTTTACCATCAAGATACACAGGTACTGTTGGATCTTGGGAAACTCTTGGGCCTCCTGTGGCTCTAGAGGAATTAGAGTGGACAACTTCCATTTTAGGGTTAAAAATAATGATAGGAGCTGGAAAATCTATATTCTCATTTCTCTCAGTATCCATCATTTTTATTACCATCTCATATGCTTGGCGGCTCCTCACATCTTTCCATTGTGATATAGATACTCTAAATCCAATGAGGGCGAGGGATGAAACTACTGTTATTTGTATAATAAAGGCAAGGAGAAATACAATAAAGGTTTTCTTTACTACTGTCATTACAATTTATTCCCAATAAATCGATACCCAAATCCTCTCACTGTCTCAATCCAATTATGCTGATCGAGTTTAGCTCGCATGTTTTTTATATGGGTATTAATACTACGTTGAGACCCATCAGCTAAGTAGTCAAGGCATTGTCCTAGGATCTGTTCTCTTGAAATCAACTCATGGTGATGAGATGAAAGATAGTCTAAAATCTTCCATTCTGTGGCAGTAAGTTTCTTTTCATCATTGTCTTGGATGCAAAGATGAGATGTTTCATCGAGGACAAGATGATGAGTAATTCCTTGTTCATCAATCAGAGAATAAGTTCGAATAACTTCTTCACTCTCTTTTACAGTCGCGTGTATCCTTGAAAGCAAAGATCTCACACGCAACACTAACTCCCTCATAGAAAAAGGTTTTACCACATAATCATCTGCACCAATTTCGAACCCTGTAATACGGTCTAACTCACTAGAGCGGGCGGTTAAAAACATAATTGGGATATCTACTTTTTTCTTAATATCTCTTGCAACAGAAAACCCGTTTCCATCTGGGAGCATAACATCAAGAATGATTAATTCTGGTACTGCCATAAGGGCAGCTTCTACAACCCCACCAATCTTTTCAAACAAAATCACATTATGCCCCTCTAATGAAAGGTATGAAGTGATTGCTTCACTTAATCCTGGGTTATCTTCTACTACAAATATCTTTGCCATGTGTTTTCCTCATTACATAGTATACACACTTTTGGTGTAGGAAAAATTATTATTAGATAAAGATATGGTAAATGTTTTACCCCTCTTTGTGAAATTAACATCGTATTATCGTAATGAATCGGCAAAAGATTGATAAAAATATACTTTTTCTATTGACAATACAAGCGTACCGGTGTATTAGTTACTTAGTACACTAATTAAGGAGGTACAAATGATATCAGTTAAAAACCTACACTTTCAATACGATAAAACTCCCCTGTTTAAAGATCTTTCGCTTTCAATTAAAAAAGGGAATATTTATGGCCTGTTAGGATTAAATGGAGCTGGGAAGACAACTCTACTAAAACTCTTAACCGGTCAAATATTCCCATTAGAGGGTTCTATTGAAGTGATTGGAGAAAATCCAGCTTCGCGTAGTGCATCCCTATTAAGCCAGATATTTTATGTAAGTGAGGAATTATATCTTCCGTCCATCAGATGCGAAGAATATGTTGACTTGTATGCACCATTTTATCCGCTGTTTAACAAAGAAGAGATGAATAATTACTTAGCAGAGTTTCAACTTAATCGTAAAGCTTCTCTTAATAAACTCTCATTTGGTCAAAAAAGAAAATTCCTACTATCCTTTGCACTTGCAAGTAATACTCCTCTTGTGATCTTTGATGAACCAACAAATGGGTTAGATATTCCATCAAAAAGTCAGTTTCGTAAAATAGTTGCCTCCGCAATGACAGATAATAGGACTATCATCATTAGTACCCATCAGGTACGTGATATGGATCAACTCATTGATCCACTCATTATTGTCCACAACAATAAAGTTGTTCTCAACAGTTCACTAGAACAGATTAATGAAGCATTCACCATAAAACGAAGTAGTAGTGCTCCAGAAAATGCTATTTATAGTGAAAAGAATGCCCTTGGATATATATATCTCACTCAACGAGGTGAACAAGACGAAGATATGGCTATCGACATAGAATTTTTATTTAACGCAGTCATTAGCCATCCGACTCTTTTCTCCCTTACCCAAGGAGGTACCTTATGAGATTATTACACGTCATGAAAAAAGATTTTATGGAAACGAAGCATTCTTTATTCATATATGCTATCACGATCGTATCAATTGTTGGGGGGATTGTAATTCTACAAACTGCTTTTTCTCAACGGGGCGACTATAGTAATATGGATCAATATAGAAGTTTCTTTGCTGGGTTCTTATTTCTTGGAGGTGCTATTTATACAAGTCTCCTCTTTAGTGATGATATGTTTAACCGGGTGAGAGCACATAACTTTCTCATGCTTCCAGCATCTAACGAAGAAAAATTTCTTAGTAGAGCTCTATTCTCTGCTATCATTTATCCAATAAGTATCATCGTACTATTTACCCTCACATCTATAGTGGTGGAACTACTACTCCTAGTAACATTAGGGGATCCTATGGTGTTGTTTAATCCGTTTCAGAAAGATATTCTTACCTCTCTTCCAACATATTTTGTGGTAAGCTCTCTCTTCTTTTTAGGGGCAACCTATTTTAAGAAAACACATTTCATAAAAACAACATTCACTAGCTGGCTCATCATATTCTCCTTTGTTATTGTGGTAGTTCTCTTTGCAAGAATTATATTAACCCCCTATTTCCAAGAACAATCATTCTTCTATATACGAGTCTCTTTCTTTGATACATTTGAGCGCATCCCCCGTATAATTGATGTTATTAGTAAATTCCTCTACTACGTTGTATTACCCCTCTTCTTCTACTTTATCTCTTACCTTCGAATAAAGGAGGTTCAAGCAACAGATGCAATTCAATAAAGACAACCCAATTTATCTTCAAATAAAAGAGGTAATCTATAATGCGATCCTCACAGAAGAATTTAAAAACGGTGAAAGAATTCCTTCCATTCGTGACATGGCAATGTCACTAGAAGTAAACCCCAACACCGTCACGCGAGCATATGGATTGTTACAGGATGAAGGCATTATTGATAACCAACGAGGCATTGGCTACTTTACAAAAGAAGATGCCATAGACCTTGTTAAAAATAAGAAAAAGGAAGAATTTCTTCAACATGATGTTCCCCTTTTCTTTCAAACAATGGACAAATTGAATCTAAGTATTGAAAGTGTTATTTCAATATACGATGCAATAAACGATAAAAAGGAGTAAATAGCATGATGAAAAAAAGTAATAAATTTCTCGTTATTGGATATATAGCCGCTGTCATTATCATCCTTATCGCTGTGATAGGAATCAGGATCACGTTAGATAAACAGTATGTAATTTCGAGCACACACGTTCAAACTATTTTATATATATAATCCCAAAAGAGTTTTCGTTATACTCTCTTGCCTCTCATTCTTGGATGTACAAGTTATGTACATCCAAGTCTTTTATTCACATTGTTTCAATTCTCCATAGAGGTATTTCTTCGAGATAATCATTCTTTTTATAAGAAAACATTGCTGTGAGAACTACAATGCGTATAGAGAATTTTTCACAATAGGTCTTACGACTTTTTGCTTGGAGATTTTTCTCAACTTTCACTTCTACAAGAACAATATTTTTGCCATTACTAAGGATAAAGTCTATTTCTGCACTCTCTTTATCATCTAATATACTGTTACTTTACATTTCCAAAATGATACGTTCTTTCTAAAACACACTTTTAACGACGAATAATTGTTGATCAATTGAATAAGAGTCTCTTTATCTAGATATTTCGTACGCTTTATTGAAGATAAGAAGGTAGTTTTCGATAATAAAGTTGCTTTTTCCCCTCTTTTGCACATAAGATTGTGTAGCATTGGGAGAGAAATATGAGAAGTGAACCAGAAGAGACTAAAAGATATATACTATTAGCATCCTTTCTATTAATAGTAATACTCATTGGGCTTTTCACAGATGGGATAAAAGAGACTTTTACCTCATTTATGACCATACAGACAATATCAGGGAGACTCATTCAAGACTTCACCACCATATCGATAGGTGGAGCATTATTGAATGCAGCTATTGTTGCCATCATAGGAATGGCCCTTGTCTTCTTTAGTAGTGTTACCTTAGCAGGTCCTACCATTGCAGCAATATTTACGATGTTTGGCTTTGGCCTTTTTGGAAAAACTGCTTTAAACATTTCATTTATCATCCTTGGAGTATTTATTGCATCCAAAATTGCTAATAAATCATTTGGAGCATATTCCCTTATAGCTCTTTTTGGAACAGCGTTAGGTCCTGTTGTTACCTATGTAATGTTTGACCTTCATCTTCCACTACTCGTGAGTATTCCAAGCGCCATCCTCTCTGGTATTGTTATAGGGGTAATTCTCCCCTCCATTGCTGGAGTGATGCTCTCTCTTCATCAAGGATATAATTTGTATAATATTGGCTTTTCGTGTGGCTTTATGGGCCTCTTTATCTCCTCCTTTTTCCATGCGAGTAGGCAGATGAGTCCAATTACCATTACATGGAACAGTGAAGTACATTGGCAATTACATATCATTATTCCACTGATTTCCATAATGAGTATCCTCTTTGGGTTTATTACTTCAAAACAATCAATTATTAAGAGTATAAAAGAGGTGAAGGGATTACAATCTCTTGTCGGTCGCCTTCCTACAGATTTCTTTGACTTAGTGGAAAGTGAGACTCCTTTTATTAACATGGGTGTTCTTGGTCTCCTCTCTTATGGGTATGTAAATGTGGTTGGTGGAAACATAAATGGCCCTATGATAGCTGGTATAGCTACAGTGATGGGGTTTGGCTCCTTTGGTAAGAGTGTAAAAAACAGTTACCCTCTTGTTGTAGGAGTTATCCTTGCAACCCTTTTGTTTGGAAAATCTCTTAATGCTCCAGGGCCTATGCTTGCAGCACTGTTCTCTACAACCCTCGCCCCTATTGCGGGACAATTTGGTCCAATCATTGGCATTATTGCAGGGATGATCCATCTTATTGTTGTTGAGTCGAGTGCTGCTTGGCATGGAGGATTTGATCTATATAACAACGGATTTGCAGGGGGGTTAAGTGCTACCCTTGTAATATCAATTATTCACTGGTATCAATCAAATAAAAAAGATGAGGATTTTAACAATGAAACGTAGAGAATTTTTAAATATTTTAATTGCAGAAGTATCAAACTTTTTACTCGAAGGCAACCCTCTAAGACTCGTCATCTCTTTACACCAAGAGAGTGATGGAGCACATTTAAGTTTTTTTGATGATAAAAAAAGAGATGAGGGGGAATTAATGAAGATTAGAAACGCCCTTAATCCCCGCCACAGTAGACCAGAACTTGCAGGCTACTATGGACTAATGGCAGGACACGACACCTCTTGGAGTGCTCGATTAAAATTAATCGGGTGGCAAATAAAACGAGCTACAGTGAGTAATACAGATAGTGGAATCCAAATAGATATATGGTTAGGCTCTGATGCATTTAATCCAGCAGATTTCACCATCGACAAAGAGAAGAAATAAAAGTATGTTTCACTTTCACTCTTGGACCTACCTATCTTACTCCCATCAGAAAAGATAAAAGTATTTTCTCATTTCACTCCACATGGATGAATTAGATAGCTATAACTTTTTCGATTTACTAGCTTTTCATCTTGCCATCGGATGCCCACTTATTCTGTCAATTATTTCAGGGTCATCAAAAAGCAACTCAGGACAATATTCTCCATTCCCAAATCTTTTAATAAAGGTGAGTTCATTATCTGTCATATCCACCAACTCATTAACAAATTCACTAACGACATCTAGTGTATCTTTTAATATGAAAACTTCACCTTTATTAAGTACTGGTACAAGTTCTCTCAAAATACTGTGTTGGTTCAATTTATTAGCTGCAACAAACTCAAAATTTCTATTAATTTCATCACTAGTCAAGACATGATAAAAAATAACAGCTTTTCTTAACTGTTCCCTTTAATCCCTCTGCATATCACTTTTAACCAACTTCCATACATCATACAAATCCCTAACAGCTGCTCGATTATTAAGAGCGTTGATCTTACTTCCGTGACGTACCCATCGGCTAAAGACTGATGGGCTTCTTGCTTACTTGAGAACAGCCTTTAACCGAAGTTGAAGGATTTACACTCTCTGTACAAGCTTTTAGGATTCGCCCAATCCCCAAATACGCAAATCTACAATAGTTTAAGTTTTTTCCTGCGTTTTCATCACGAACGTGCTCTGTGTGACAGTTTGGACAAGTCCACTTTCTCTCATGTAACATGAGGTTTTTATTGTGGTATCCACAGACATTACAGAGCTTGGAAATGGCAAACCATTGATCTGCTTGGATTACATGAGTTCCTGCCTCTTCAGCTTTTTGTTTCAGCTTTGAAACGAACTCTGCATACCCCCGATCATGAACCGATTTACCTAGTTTCAATGCTCGTGACATACCTTTCAGATTACGGGTTTCGATGCAAATTGCATCGTATTTGGATGTCATTTCAGTTGAGAGCTTTCGGTTGAAATCTGCATGAGAATTGACTATCTTCTCATGCATTTAGCTACTTGTTTGCATTCTTTCATAACCACTTCATTTCTTTCTCGATTTTACTTTATTATAAGCAATATTGCGTTGTTTTTAAAGTAATGCACTAAAAAGGATCATAGAATATTGTGAAAAATGAAGCCTCCCCGCCGCAAGCAACGGGGTATCAACCCCATAACTCCAAGTC
>CAYZUR010000082.1:0-7307 GCA_964481535.1 uncultured Spirochaetaceae bacterium
TCCATCGCTCTAATATCAATCATTTACCAACTCTGTGCAAAAGATGGTTTATATTTTTATGAGGTTTTTGAAGATGCAGGAATCGGAGATTCTGTTACTTGGATTATGAAAAAAGCCCCTAATTTTAAAACTCCTCTCTTTGTTCAACTTTGCAAGACTGAAAAAGATGCAACGGCTTTTCCAAATACTAAAGAATATCTGTCGGTAATAAATGAAAAGGATGGGTTATACTTGCTAGCAGAGAATGGGTTGGATATTTCACATTATATGAGGCAAGGAATGTCCCTAGGAGAACTGGCAGAGAT
Organism: uncultured Spirochaetaceae bacterium; assembly: GCA_964481535.1. Classification (GTDB taxonomy): domain Bacteria; phylum Spirochaetota; class Spirochaetia; order Sphaerochaetales; family Sphaerochaetaceae; genus SABI01. The sequence continues at coordinate 306 of CAYZUR010000082.1, forward strand.
CGTTGTTGGCGTAAAGGCATACCAGACAGGAAAAGGATTACCCAAACAGACTACTGAAATAGTCAAAGGAAAAATTTTTACAACTTATCGTAAAATTGATGAAACCTACCACCAATGCACAATTGGTAGAGATTTTCATAGATACCATTATCTACATGAGCCTAAAATGTTCTTGAGATATGGTGTCTGGTTAGCAGAACCAAGGACGGGGGCTCCCTTTTTTGATAAAGAAAAAATAATCATCCGTCAGACTGCTGATTCACTTATAGCTCATATAGATGATCAACAAAGAGTAAATTTAAACAACGTATACAATATCGGGCGATTAAAAGAAGGCATTGAATTAAAATATCTGCTGGGTCTTCTAAACAGTAAATTTATGAATATGCTTTATCACAATATTGCTCAAGAGAAAGGCCGCATGTTTGCAGAAGTAAAGAAGGTGAATCTATCAAAGTTACCAATTAAACTTGTTCCCTTAGAAATACAAAATGAGATTATATTTCACGTCGATAATATTATGACTCTTTATAAAGAAATGCATAGTATCTCTTTAGGATTTTCTAGCTTCGTTAAAGGTAAATATAATTTTGAAAAAATTGAAAATAAAATTGAAAATTGGTATTTGTATGATTTCAATTCTTTTTGTAGAGAGTTAAAACATTTAAAAATACATATTAACCTTGTAGAAGAATCCAATTGGTTTCAGTACTTTGAGAATGAAAAACAAAAAATCTCCGAACTAGAGAAGAAGATTAGTACATCTAAATCTACAATTGATCGCATTATATACAATCTTTATGAAGTATCTCAAAACGATATTACAACAATTGAACAATTGTTTTGATCTCCTCTAAAATGTTCAATAGAATGTGAAAATGCAAATGTAATTTTAAGGTCTTAATCTTCAGCCCGCTAGAACAACTTTTTCTAATATCTTCTTTAATCATCAAATGCTTGAGGAGTATATCGCTTGTTTCTTTCATCCCCGTAATAGCTATGTGGGAGACTTTCTTAGAAAGGTGTAATCACCGAGTCTCTTTTGAGCAATGGTACTCCTATATGTATGTAATTAATTAGCTGGTCGTTAAACGTACATTATAGGGGTATTGCATACATAGGCAGTTATTAATTCTTATGGAATTTTTATGTAGAGCTTTTTATCCAGGAGGACTTCTATATACGAAGTCTGCATTGAATCTCACAATAGTTTTACTTTGCTAAAAATAAATAAATAAATAATTAGATACGTTATTTATTCCTGAAGTATAAAAAATGCTATACTGTTCTTATATACGAAAAGATTATTAAGGAGGTTTCTATGCTTCAGTGGTTATCACAGTTTACACCGGTAACACAGGCTTTAATTGGTACACTTTTTACTTATGCTCTTACAGCTCTTGGTGCTGCCACGGTATTTTTCTTTAAAGAAATTAATAAAAAAGTATTGAACGGGATGCTCGGTTTTGCTGCGGGTGTCATGATTGCAGCCTCCTTCTGGTCACTTCTAGCCCCAGCTATTGAAATGTCAGCCGAGTTTTCGGGTCCTGTATGGGCTCCAGCTGCCATAGGTTTTTTATTAGGCGGTCTTTTTCTCTTAATAGTTGATAAAACTCTTCCTCATGTTCACCCTTCATTTAAAAAAGGGGAACAAGAGGGAGTGAAATCTAGCTGGCAAAGAAGCATCCTTTTAGTTCTAGCTATTACTATTCATAATTTTCCAGAAGGACTCGCCGTAGGAGTTGCCTTTGGTGCTGTTGCAGCAGGACTTCCTTCAGCTTCTATCGCCGGAGCTGCAGCACTTGCAATTGGTATTGGAATTCAAAACTTTCCAGAGGGAGCTGCCGTATCGGTACCTCTTAGACGGGAGGGATTAAGCCGACGTAAGAGTTTCCTTTATGGTCAGTTCAGTGGGATGGTTGAGCCAGTAGCTGGAGTTCTAGGGGCAGCTTTAGTAATTATGTTTCGTCCCATTCTTCCATATGCTCTTGCGTTTGCAGCAGGTGCAATGATTTATGTAGTAGTAGAAGAGTTAGTTCCTTCTTCTCAGGAAGATGCAGATCATAACGATATTTCTACAATTGGAGCTATGCTTGGTTTTGTTGTCATGATGACACTTGATGTGGCATTAGGGTAAAAGTCTTACAATACTTTCCAGATACGACATTTTTTTATGAAATCTAAGATTTCGAAAAATCTTCATATGCCAAGACTTCATGTTAAAGGGTTTTCATTGTTATTTTAAAAGTTGGAGTTTGGAAATCTGTAGAGAAGATAGAAAATAAGAAAAGACCAAACTTATTGTTAAGTTTGGTCTTCTTAGCTCCCCCGGACGGATTTGAACCGCCGACAGGGTGGTTAACAGCCACCTGCTCTACCGTGCTGAGCTACAGGGGAATGCTCGTTTTAACGTCGAACATTAGGTAATCTATATGAATACTGGCGTCCTGTCAAGACGTTTTCTTCAAATCAATCTTAATTCTCTTTACTCTTAAGATATGCGTTCCATGTAGACTCAATAAGTTCTTGAACCGAGCTATGTTTTGCGCTCCACCCTAGTACTTCTTTTGCTTTTGTTGAGGAAGCTACAAGTTTTGCAGGATCCCCAGCTCTTCTACCCATTTTTTTTTCAGTAATACCTTTTTGTGTTACTTTTTTAGCCTCTTCCACAATTTCTCTCACACTAATACCTTCTTCACTTCCTAAATTTACAACAAGTGAATTATTGTGATCTATAAGGTATAATGCAGCTTTCACATGGGCATCAGCAAGGTCCGTTACATGAACATAATCTCTTACTCCTGTTCCATCAATGGTAGGGTAGTCATCACCAAATATCCCAATCTCTTTTCTCATTCCCATAGCTACTTCCATAACAACAGGGATTAAGTTAGCTGGATTCTTTTCAAGTCCTATCATTCTCCCTTTTGGATCATATCCTGCAGCATTGAAATAGCGTAATGAGACATAATTACTCCCAGTAAGGGCATGGAACCATTCTAAGTTCTCTTCTATTGCTCTTTTGGTATATCCATAATAGTTCAGTGGTGCCGTTGGGTGTTCTTCATCTATAGGGAGGTATTGAGGTTCTCCATAGACAGCTGCACTAGAAGAGAGGATAAATGATTTTACTGAATTTTCATCGCATGCTCGTATGAGATTAAGGGCTCCTGTTATATTGTTAAGGGCATATTTAGATGGGTTCGTCATCGATTCACCCGCAGCTTTGAAAGCCGCAAGATGCACAACTACATCCCAATTATCTTTTAAGGCTATGTTGAGTGCTTTTTCATCTAGAATTGAACTCTCATATACTTTACATCCCTTTTGGATATTAGCTTTTAATCCAGAAGAGAAGTCATCATAGATGCCAACAGTATCTCCTCGTTCCAAAAAAGCTAGGGCTACATGTGTTCCAATGTAACCAGCTCCACCAAACAGTAATACTCTCATATTATTTCCTTTATCTTATTTGAATGAGGTAATGATAGAAGAAAGTTCACTGAACTTTTCTTTAAGCTCTTCATCACTTTTCGCTTCAACTACTAATCGTAAGTATGGTTCAGTATTAGATTTTCTTACATTGAACCACCAAGAATCAAATTCAATTCTATACCCATCAAAGTCGTATAACGCTTTTACGTCATCTCTTTTTCCATACGTTTCATAGAGAGACTTCATTGCTTCATCTTTTTGCTCTAATTTAAAATTCTTTTCACCGCTATTTGAGTAGCTGATGATTGAATCGATTAAGGATGAGAACGTAGTTCCTTCCTTTTTCAACTGAACCATTACTTGAAGAACCACAAGGGCTGCGACCATTCCAGAGTCACAATTATTAAAATCTCTAAAGTAGTAGTGACCAGCTAATTCTCCTCCAAAAATTCCTTTAATTTCTCTTAATTTAATCTTTGCAAAAGCATGACCTACTTTCCAGGTAGTTATGTTTGCTCCTAGTTTCTCTAGGAATTCACTTGTAGATCTGCTAGTTCTGATATCAACAAGGACATTACCTTTCTCTTTTTCAAGGTAGTATCGGCCAAGTACAGCAGTGACATAATCGGGTTGGATAAAACGTCCCTTTTCATCAATGAACATTACTCTGTCTGCATCGCCATCAAAAATTATTCCAATGTCACTTTTGTTTTTTATTACTTCTTTTATTAGATCAGCACAGTTTTCAACTTCTAATGGATTTGGTTCGTGAGCTGGGAAAGTTCCATCAAAATGATCATAAAGATAATCATGGTGAGGCCCAAAAAGATCTTTTGCTAATAAATTTGCCATTCCATGAGATAAATCAAAGGAGATGTTTAGGGAACTCAGATCTGGTAAATAGCTTTTTAAGTAGTCTAGATAGGCATCTTTTACAGGAGTTTCAAGAACTTTTCCTTTTGGTTTAGTAATGTTTACTTTTTGTGTGTTCACTAATGCTTCTAGATCTTTTAATCCGCTATTCTCTCCAACAGGAAGGGCTCCTGTTTTGCTAATTTTTAACCCATTATATTCAGCTGGGTTGTGAGATGCAGTAATTTGGACAGATGCATCCCCTTTGAGATGAACTGTTGCGAAGTAGACCATGGGAGTAGTGGCAAGACCAATATCCCACACATCTGCTCCATTATCAGTAATCCCTTTGCATAAGGAAGCGAAGATTTCATCACTGCTAGCCCTTACATCTCTGCCCACAATAACGTGGCTACTTTGTAAGAGTTGAGGGAGAAAGAATCCTATTTTATATACGGTGTTTTTATCAAAATCTTTGTTATAGATACCCCGAATATCATACGCTTTAAATGCACCCATTTATTTTTCTCCTTTGAAGTGTTGTAAAAACTCTTTATGGTTTATGAGTTCGAAGAAGTGCGATTCTCCATTCTCTAATGTAACTCTTGTTACAAGAGGAGAGAATATTTTTTCTATTAATGATGCTAAAGGGATAGATGCAGGGTTTATTGAATTCTTTATTGAACTAACAGCCCTTGATTTTGATACTTGAGTAATACTTTCTATTTCTTGTTTTTTGAAAGAATCTTCCATTTTAATATAAGGAGCTTGTTTTTTTCGGCCAGTGACGGCAATGCCAAAGAGAGAAGGTTTTCTTTCAAAATCTTCAAAGTGAAATATAGTATGTATTTCGTACATAAATACTCCAAAATCTCTCAATATTCCTTTACTTGAGCCATACCATGTACAATATGTTCGATACGTAATACTTCCATCAAATCGCTTCTCTAATTCAGCTATAAACTCATTAGCATCTTCAGTCATTATACACCTTCTACTATCTTTTTTTTACCTTATCATATATACTCCGGCGATGAAAGGCAATCAGGAATTAAATGGAACAATTTGTAATTAAGGATTTTGGTAAACATCTCAAGCGTAACGCATTACACATACGAAGGATTATGAAAGAGTTTGATACAAACGTAATGCGTGTGTATGACAAAAATCTTACAGAACTCCCTGTTACAGTCGATATGTATGCGACCTACGCACGTATCACAGACTACAGCCAAATTCCCTTTAGTGATGAAGAAGAAAGACTCATATGTGATATAGTTTCACGCAATTTATATGTTGAACCTGATAAAGTTATCTACCATAAACGAGATAGACGTGAAACAGGTGAACAGCATGGTGTATTGCAAGATGAATCATTATTAGTAAGAGTCAAAGAAAATGGCCTTTCATTTATTGTTGACCTCACAAAACGAATTGATACAGGACTATTTTTGGACCAAATGATTACAAGAAAATCATTAATGGATAGTTGTAAGGATTTAGATGTACTAAATCTCTTTTCTTATACTGGTTCCTTTAGCGTATATGCTGCTAAAGGGGGTGCAAAGAGTGTTGTATCAGTAGATCTGTCCGCAACATACTGCTCATGGAGTGAGCAAAACCTTGAAGAAAATGGATTCTCTGGGGAGAATTATAAAGTCGTAAATATGGATGCGCTATCATTTATTGCCGCTGAAAAGTTAAGTGGTAATACATACGATATCATCATTTTTGACCCCCCAAGTTTTTCAAATAGTCGGAAAATGAAAAATGATTTTGATGTACAACGGGATTACCTGAAAGTCATCACATCTTTGCAATCGTTATTGGTATCAAAAGGAACACTCCTTTTTTCTACAAATTTATCATCATTTGATTTTGATAAAAGAAGATTTAAAGAATACCAAGTGAAAGAGATCACCAAGGAGAATGCAGCTCCTGGGTTCTCGGTTAAGAAAAATTCTCTAAGGAGTTGGATTTTGGAGAAAAAAAATGAGGCACCTGCCCTCGAAGAATTGCAGGAACGAAACGAAGAAGTTTCGTTAGAAAACACTGGCAACGAGATTGCCCCAATTATTGATCTCAGCACTGAAAAAAAAGATGCTGACATAGACAAATTTTTACAAGAAAGACTTTTACGCACCGAAGAAGATGCATCGGAAGTTTTAGAAGAAGATGAAGAAGTAGCTGTTGATACTGATGCAAAAGATGATAGTAAAAATACAAAACAACGAAGATATGAAAGAAGACACCCAGGCGAGGTAGCAACACCTCGTGCAAAAAGAGAAGAGGGTGAAGAGACTCCAACAAAAGATACGTCAAAGAAAGAAAGTGTAATGTTTATTGATGATCTACAGTGGGACTCAAATGGCATGCCTAGTAGACGAATAGATACTGAGGAAAGCTCAGATGAAGGTGCTCGCTCTTATAACAACGAGAGAGATTCTCGTCCTTCAGATAGAGATAGACGCCCATCTAGTGGTGAACGTCGCCCTTATGGCGATAGACCTGCTGAAAATAGAGACGGAAGAAGTTTCGATAGAGACAGAAAACCTTTTGACAGAGACAGACGCCCATCTAGTGGTGAACGCCGTCCTTATGGTGATAGACCAGATAATAGAGATGGTAGAAGTTTCGATAGAGACAGAAAACCTTTTGACAGAGATAGACGCCCATCTAGTGGTGAACGTCGCCCTTATGGCGATAGACCTGCTG
>CAYZUR010000083.1:0-7223 GCA_964481535.1 uncultured Spirochaetaceae bacterium
ACTGAACAAAACCTAAAAAATGCTAAAGAACTTTTTGAGAGCTATTTGCAGAGTGTATTTGAGAATAAGGGTGACGATTGGGAGAAAAAAAAGTTAAAAGAAATGGGAACTCTAACATCAAGCAAAAGAATATATAAAAATGAATATGTTTCTAACGGCATTCCATTTTATCGCTCAAAAGAAGTAAAGGAACTTGGACACAGAAAACCTATTACCACTGAGTTATTTATTTCAGAAGAAAGGTATCTGGAAATAAAAAACAAATTTGGGGTGCCACAAGAAGGAGATATTCTTTTAACTGCTGTTGGGACTATTGGCGAAATGTATGTTGTTAGGAATGATGAAAAGTTCTATTTTAAAGATGGTAATATTATGTGGTTAAAGGATTTTAAATCACTTAATACCTTCTATCTCAAATATGCACTTACTTTCTTTGTTGATAAATTAAAATCAATGTCAAAAGGTGCAGCTTATAATGCCTTAACTATTGAAAGGCTAAAAGAATATTTCATTCCTATTCCGACTATAAAAGAACAAACTAAGATAGTCAAAAAACTCGATGACCTTATAGATAAAACAAAAAAACTGGAAGCTAACTATCAACAAAAACTAGATGATTTAGAAGAATTGAAAAAGTCCATCCTTGATAAAGCATTTAAGGGTGAACTTACAAAGGAAGTAACAGTTAATGAATGAGGCAGAAACAAGAGCAGAACTGATTGACCCAAAGCTAAAAGAAGCTGGTTGGGGCGTAGTTGAAGGATCAAAAATTCTTCGTGAAAGAGATGTATGTAAAATCACGGAAGGTAGAATACAAGCAGGTGGTGGTAGGAGCAAACCGTTAATAGCTGATTATATATTAGTCTACAAAGGCATTAAACTAGCAGTAGTAGAAGCTAAAAGTGACGAGTTAGAAGTTGGTGAAGGTGTAGCCCAAGCAAAACAATATGCTGCTAAGTTAAACTTAGAAACTACGTATTCAACTAATGGAAAAGAAATTTATAGTATTTGCATGAAAACAGGTAAAGAAGGATTAGTTTCTAATTATCTAACACCTGAAGAACTATGGGCAAAAACTTATTCTAATCAAAATGATTGGCGAGAGAAATTTGCCGAAGTTCCCTTTGAGGATAAAAGTGGAACTTGGCAATTACGCTACTATCAAGAGATAGCAGTTAAAAATACATTAGAAGCTATCGCAAACAAAAAAGACAGAATTTTACTTACCCTTGCTACTGGCACAGGGAAAACAGCTATTGCTTTTCAAATAGCATGGAAACTATTTCAAACCAGATGGAATCTAAAACGTGATGGTAGCCGTAGACCACGAATATTGTTTTTAGCAGACCGCAACATATTAGCAGACCAAGCATATAATTCTTTTTCAGCATTTCCAGAAGATGCGATGGTGAGAATCAAACCTAAAGAAATAAGAAAAAAAGGCAGCGTGCCTACCAATGGAAGTATCTTCTTTACTATATTTCAATCTTTTATGTCTGGTATGGATGCAGAAGGCAACCCAGAACCTTATTTTGGTGAATATCCTAAAGATTATTTTGATTTTATTATTATTGATGAGTGTCACAGAGGTGGTGCAAACGATGAAGGTAATTGGCGTGGTATTTTAGATTATTTTTCACCAGCAGTCCAGTTGGGTTTAACTGCTACACCTAAACGAAAAGACAATGTAGATACTTATAGATATTTTGGTGACCCTGTTTATATTTATTCACTTAAAGAGGGGATAAATGATGGATTCCTAACGCCCTTTAAAGTTAAACGTATTAAGACAACTCTTGATGATTATCTTTACACAAGCGATGACAATATCATTGAAGGTGAAATAGAAGAAGGCAAAGTATATGAGGAAGATGCTTTTAATAGAATTATTGAAATAAAGGAACGAGAATCGAAAAGAGTTCAGATATTTCTAGATGAGGCTAATCAAAATGATAAAGCTATTATCTTTTGTGCTAATCAATCTCATGCTGCTGTTGTTCGTGATTTGGTAAATCAACTCTCAAAAAGCACAGATACTAATTACTGTGTTCGTGTTACTGCAAATGATGGCGAAATAGGCGAGCAGTTTCTGCGAGAGTTCCAAGATAATGAAAAATTAATCCCGACTATTCTTACTACATCTCAAAAACTTTCAACAGGTGTCGATGCTAGAAATATTAGGAATATTGTTTTAATGAGACCTGTTAAGCAAATAATTGAGTTCAAACAAATTGTGGGCAGAGGAACACGCTTATTTGATGGTAAAGAATTTTTTACAATATATGACTTTGTAGATGCTTACCAGCAATTTTTAGACCCTGAATGGGATGGAGAACCAGTGGAAGAAGTTGTATGTCCTACTTGTGACCAAGTGCCATGTATTTGCGAAAAGACACCACCTAAAACCTGTTCAATTTGTGGACAGAGACCCTGTATCTGCGAGAAACCACCAAAAGAACCTTGTGAAAAATGTGGGCAAGTACCCTGTGTGTGTAAGAAGAAGGTTAAGATAAAACTAAGAGATGGTAAAGAACGAGAAATACAACACATGATTGCCACATCATTTTGGAGTGCTGAAGGTAAACCAATTTCAGTAGAAGATTTTTTGCAAAATCTATTTGGAGAATTGCCAAATTTTTTCAAGAGCGAAGCTGAGTTACGAGAACTCTGGAGCAATCCGCTCACACGCAAGACATTGCTCGAAAAACTGGACGAAGCAGGATTCGGAAGGGAAGAGCTAGATACACTTCAAAAACTCATTGATGCAGAGAAGAGTGATTTATTCGATGTATTAGAATATGTCTTTAATAGTGATATTAAACCAATAACAAGAGAAACCAGAGTAGCTGCTGCTCAATCTACTATATTTGCATTTCTTGATGAGAAGCAAAAAGAGTTTATAGAGTTTGTGTTGAGTAAGTACATTGAAACAGGCGTGAATGAACTAGATCAAGAAAAATTACCAATATTACTTATTAATAAGTATCAATCACTAGAAGATGCAAAAGAAATACTAGGTGATGTGAAAAGTATCAGTTCTCTGTTTATTGAATTTCAGAAGTATTTATATCAGGAAGTAGCATAGATGAAGAAAGAAACATTTACTACTCTTTGGGATTATTGCCATATGGATAAGAGATTATGTCCAAACCCTCAACACTGGAATGAACTATATGGGAAGCTTAAAAATAAGAAACAAAAATCAAATGGTGGATGGGAACCAGCACTTCCTTTAATACTTGCTGCATGGCATAACACATTGCCAATAGATAAACAGATTAGATTTAAAGAACATATTCAATGGGCATACGACATAGGTCAGATAACTGAGATTGGTATATATTTAAGGTCATTATCCGAAGATGATTGGATGCACTTTGGTGAAATATAATTTTTAATAGAGGACTTTATTATGACATTGGGTAAATTAGAAAAAGTAAAGATTCGAGACATATGCAAACAAGACTCATTAATCATATGATAAAGTTCGAAAAAGCTATAAAACCATATCTTAGAAAAATAGGGTGAGCCTAAAGGATTATTAAATGAATAAAGATTATTTTTTCACACGAAAACCAAAGAGCTGCCCAGTTTGCAAGTCTACCAAGATTGCAAATATACTCTACGGGATGCCTGTTTATAATGAAAAGTTTGCAAATGATATGGACAGTGGCAAAATTGTTATAGGGGGCTGTTGTATTACAGATAATGACCCAAAATGGCAATGTGTAGATTGTAATATTGAGTTATTTAAGAAACAAAATTAACAAAACATGAACTCAGACAAAAAGAAACTAATTGGTATTCAGGATGTTATGGTAGAACTCCGAGATACTACATACGAAAACATTATTAAGACTTGTAGCCATTGCGGCAAACAAAATATATTTAATAGACGAAGTGACTTGAAGCGCACTAATCCGATTGGGCATTGTGTACAAGCATGTGAGCAATGCAGTCGAGATATCCATATAAATGGAGATAGACTCAATGAATCGTTTCAAAGCCTTTATCTTGATGCTCTTCCATTTCTAAAAATGAAGAATTATATGATTTGTATAGTAAACTTTTCTATAGCAATAGAAATGTTTATGTATTCATCGATTATGCTTAAGTTAGTGCTTGATCCGTTATCGATTGACATGATAAGTGATAATACAGCTCAGCAAATAACAGATGCAATTGAAGTAAAAACAAACAAACTTGCATACATTGGAATGAGGAATATTTTTTTTGATTTATATATTAACGTCACAATTGAAAGCGAAAAAGATATTTTTAACTACCTATTTAAAGAATTCTCGAATATTAAAATAATAAAGAAGAGTAAAATAAAAAATTTGGGCGAGAGAAAAGAACAATTGTTAAAAGAATTTTATGACTTGGACTTAAATATTATTAGAAATAAAGTAGTTCATGTTGGGTATAGACCAACTGAAGAAGAAGCATCTAGATATGAAGAAGCAACAAATGATGTTGTTTTTGGTCTTTGGGAAGAAATACAGTAGTAATGATTCGTAGTGCTTCTAAAAACAAAGAGGGTGTATATTTATTATCTTGGCATCTAATTCATACATTGTATTAGGAAAAACTTTCAATGATAATTCTGAAATTTTCTTAGCAAACCTAGTTTAGGCAATTTCTTCAGATAGTCTTTAAATTCATTTTCAGTGCATATAAATTCATTTTCAACACTTGCTAGTTCTTTTCCATATATAATATTCATCTTTACTTACCAACAAAATCATATATCAACTTATATGAAGGAGTTAAAGTCCTCCTAAGATTATCTTTAGGATGCTTTACCCACACATGGTTAACTAACTGTTCAAAAACCTCGGCAGGGTCATGTCCATGCTTAACTAGATAACAACCAATAATACATCCAGTCCTGTCAATTCCTTGCATACAATGTATTGCAATTGGCTGTGATTTTGATAAAGCAGATTCAATAATAGTAATAGCTTCTTCTGCTTGTTCTTTATTAGGTATCAACTTAATTGGAATATGATGTCGTTCTATTTGTTCATCGCGGTAAGGCTTGTATGAGGTAGTTAATGTAAGTAAGTGTTTAATGTTATATTTTTCTTTTAAGAAAGATATTGTTCTGTCTGCTCCTAATTCACCCCAAGGAGTTTCGCAGCCAATGATAAGACCATCTTCAAAGCAATAGTTAAAAAAAGAATCTATATTTTTAGCTGACATAAAATTTATTATACACTATTGGATATAACTCCTTGTTTTATTCTTTAACAATAAAATAAGAATACACTTACCTCGTCATCCGTAATTTTATCTTCATTTGAAAGAAAAACAGAACAGTACATATTCATATGATAATTAAGGATACTCTCAAAATCAGAGATAATTTCTGAAACAAGCCGCATACCAACATGCTTTTCACCATAAATAACAGCTATTAAATTGTTGCTTTTTGATATTTCAATTCTCTCTTTCTTGCTAAAAAGTGATAATCCCTCAGTAAATTTATAATTTAATGGAGCTTTAATATTAAAAGATTTTAAATAATGTCCGTTAAAAAAAGTATTAACATCCCTAAAAGATAGCCCCATCAGAGGATAAGTTCCTGTACTTATGAGATTAGTATTACAAATAAATTTTATAAACCCTGATGCATCTATCGTGCTTTTAGTGATAAGGGCAAAGTTATTAGTTAATTCATTATTAGTATTTGATACAACAGCAACTACGTAGCTATCCTTAGCTTTATTATTGATTACATCAAACTTGGCTTTACTTATTTCCGTATCGTCCGTAACAATAACTACTAGGCTATTTTTCTGTATTATAATTTCATCTAGCTCAATGTTATTGTTTATTACATGACAAGTTATTGACTGATAGTGTTCATTATTATTAAAAAATGTTAAATAATCACCTAGGGAATCATGTGTTTTTTTTCCAAAATCAGAAAGGAATAAAAAATGAACTGTAACATAATCCTTATTTAAAAAATGTTTTAAATCAATGCTCATACATTAAATATATCATATGGTTAAAGATTCTCAAGAATATCAATTATAAATCAAAATGAGATTTATTCATGTTAAACGTTATATAAAATAAGTGTTATTTATTTTGAGCAGCAGTGTAGATATACAGATAAGGGGGTGTATAATAGTTTGTAATTGGACTAGAAGGGGATATTAATGCAAGAGGAATTATTAGAAGACGTAGATGAATTTAGTATTATTCAGTGGCTAATGAAGATATTGCATATACCAAGAGGTGTAAATAACAAAAAACAACCTAAGGAGGAACACCAAAGTGTTGATGAAAAGGATAGTATCTTAGAGTTTAGGAGAATCTATTGTCCTAGCTGTGGTCAAAAAATGAGGCTTCCGTTTGATAAATTAACAGCGAATATTATATGTCCTACATGTGAGTTTCGTTTTAATTATTTGAAATCTATTAACCAAGATGTTGAAGAATTTGCAACAAGTATGGACAAGAAGCCAGAAGAAAGTGTTGAAAAAAAGAAGAGTAAAATAAAACGTAAATCCTTGATGCCAACAATAAAAAAGAAGGTTGTTTTATTTATAATGGTTGCGACTATTGCACTGGCTTTAATAAGGTTGTTGTTGCCTGTGTATTATATTGATAGAGGCAAATATACTACTCAACTAAAATATAGAATAATAAATAGGATTCATACTCCGAATGTATTGCATTTTACCGTAAATCCACCTGATTATTACAGCATTTCTGTTTTTAGAACCTTGTCTCAATCTAGCATAATAATTGTGATAGGATTACTGTTTGTCATATTACTATCAAGAAGAAAAGAACTTGAAGCACTTTTATCCGAAAAACCTCCAAGCTCAAATCACATAGATTCAAAAATAATAATACAAAGATAGTATCTTCTTTTATCTATGTAGCTTTGTATTTAATTTTTAGTTTATAAACCCTTGTTAAATACCTTATATATTCATCAATTTCTGTTTTTGGGTACACTTAGTTTGATTACTATATGTAGATAGCTTATGATAAAAGGATTGTTGGTTGATATTTTTGGGTACACTTTGGGTACACTTTATGTAAAAACATTAAAAAACATTAAACAAAAAAGAAGTCATTAATAAGATTTAAGTCAATAAATAAAAGGACTTTCGACAATTTGGAATAATATGAAAAAACTCTGATTTTGCTTGACATGCAAGAGGTCAATGGTTCAATTCCGTTATCACCCACCATTAAAA
>CAYZUR010000084.1:0-7199 GCA_964481535.1 uncultured Spirochaetaceae bacterium
TAAAAGAACTGAGCAATCCGGACTCTGACTTGAGAGTCCCTATGGAAGAATTCTTTAAGCGCTACATTAGTGATGAAAAATTAATTTCAACTCTCACCTCTGAATTCTTTGAAAATTCTCCTTCCTATTTTGTCCTCTCTTACCATCGTCTCTTTTTTGATTATATGTATCCAAAAGGGGGGATGAAAATGATTCCTCTTGCCCTTGAGAAAGTAATTAAAAAGTATAAAGGTGATATCTACACCAATGTAAAAGTAGAGAGAATTACAGGAGATGGTCCTTATAAAATTATTCTAGAAGATAAGAGTATTATTAAAGCAAAAAAGGTTATTATTGCATCAGACCCAACTCAGTTTAGTGATATTACTGGAGTTCAAAAGGGAGCCTATGCACCAGGTGAGTCAGTATTCACCCTTTTTGTTACGGTTAATAAGCCAGTTAACGAGATAGCACCACACGGTATTGGTCATCTTTTTCATATGAATAGTATCTCTCATACACCACAAGAAGCAAAAAATGCTTCTTTAAAAGATTTTGCTAATCATTCTAATATTGAAGTTTCTATCCCCTCAGTAAGAGACCCATCATTAGCACCAAAGGATAAAACTGGTATTATTATGAGTGCTCCAATGTTTGCAAAAACTGAACAATATGATTGGTTAGGTGCAAGTAGTGAAGAGTATGAGAAGATGAAAAATGAAGTAATAGAGGGCTTTATAATGAGTGTTTCAACACTCATTCCTCAGTTGAAAGAGAGTAAAAATATTTCATATCTTTCGAGTGTGACCCCAAAAGATTATCAGAGTATGACCTTAAATAGTGGAGGGTCTATTACAGGATGGGGGTATACTAATAAAAAAATTCCATCAGAGACATCATTTTTTAATATTCAGCAATCGATAAAGACAAATAAAGAGGGGATCTTTCGTTGTGGTCAATGGACATTTAGTCCAACAGGTGCCCCTGTTTCTATTATGACAGGACGCCTAGCGGCAGATGCTCTTATTAAGTCTTTAAAGAAAGACACTAACGATAATAAAAAGAGGTAATACATGGGTACATTATTAATAAAAAACGGAATGTTATTTGACTCTCACCGCTCTCATAAAGCAGATATGCTAGTAAGAGATGGCATCATAGAAGAAATTGCACCCTCAATAGATGAAACATTGCTCCCAAGGGATGCTGATGTTGTTGATGCTGATGGATTGTGTGTTCTTCCAGGGATTATCGACGCCCACACCCATTACCATCTTGTTTCACGGGGGACGGTGACAGCAGATAGCTTTGAAGAGGGCTCTAAAGTCGCAGCATTTGGGGGTGTGACTACAGTTATTGATTTTGCAGATCATGAAAAAGGGAAAACTCTTATAGAAAGTGCCACTTCTAGAATTACAGCTATGAAAAAAGGGATGCATGTAGATTTTGCCCTCCATCAAGGAATTTATCGACTTCCATCTGATATCGATAAAGAACTCAAAGAATTGAAAGAGATCGGGGTCACTGCAATAAAGATCTTTACTACCTATAAAAATGTTGGGTATCTAATGGAAAAAGATACGTTAAAAGATGTTTTTACGGCATGTAAAAGAAACGGGATGTTAGTGACAGTTCACTGTGAAGATGATGAATATTTAGAAGAAATTGCTCAACTTTATACAGGTGACTTTTCTCCTAAAGACCACCCGCTCTTAAGACCAAGTGAAGCAGAGAAAAGAGCCATTGAAATGGTGGGCAGTATAGCTAAAGAGTGTGATATGAGTATCTACATTGTGCACGTATCGAGTAAAGAGGGGCTTAAAAAGGCAAGAGAGTTGAAAAAGAGTGGAGTAGATATCATCATTGAAACAACACCTCATTACCTCTTTTTAGAGAATAGCCTCCTTGAAGGAGAAAAAGCTTCATTATATGTGATGACTCCTCCCTTAAGGAAAGAAGAAGACAATATTGCCCTTCAAGATGCCCTTGTTGCTGGCCACATAGATGTTGTTGCTACTGACCACTGCTCATTTACCTATGAGCAAAAACTCATTAGTAGTGATTGCAGAACAATATACCCAGGGATTCCTGGAACTGAAGAGCTTCTTCCCCTCCTTCATAACTTTGCTGTTGCATCTTCTAGGATGAATATGTCTCAGATGGTAGCCTTTCTTTCAACTAACCCAGCTCAAATATTTGGTATCTATCCTCAAAAAGGGTCTTTGTTAGTGGGAACAGATGCAGACTTTATCCTTTTTGACCCAGATGAAATTTGGACTATTGAGAAAGATACTATCCATAGTGCTGCCAATTACAGTGTATATGATGGAACTACTGTTTTAGGAAAAGTAGTGATGACTTATCTACGAGGTAATCTCATTATGGGAGATGATGTCTATTTAGGAAAAGCCATAGATGGGGAATTTATCTCATCCAAAGATCCTTTAATGAGTTATGAAAGATAGAGAGTTGAGATAATTCTTTCTACAATTCTATCTGGAAGAATTCTTTTAAGGAGCATAAGCATCATATAACTACAACCCACTACCACCCTTGGCGGTGGGTTCTTCGTAATCAATGTATTATATACTCTCTTTGCCACTACATCAGGTGAATATCCTTTATTTTCATCTTTTACCATTTTTGCTACAGCTTTTTCTCCCCGAATTCTATAAGGGGACTCAATTGGTCCATAGTATATTCTGTGTTGGTTAAATGGGGTTGCAGTATCTCCAGCTTCAACTATTGTTGCTACCACGTTCATATCTTTACACTCCATTCTCAATGCTTCTATATATGCCTCTACTGCGTATTTTGAAGCACTATAGTGAGATTGAAATGGGATGCTAATTCTTCCTGCAATTGATCCAAGGACAATAATTTTAGAGTGTTGTTGTTCTCGTAAAAAGGGAAGGACTATACTGTTTACTCTCAATACACCAAAGAAGTTTGTTTCAAACTGCTCTTTTACCCGTTCTATTGGGGTATCTTCTGCGCTTCCTGCGATTCCGTATCCAGCGCAATGAATGATTGTATCAATTCCTTGTCCGGTTGTTCTTATAGCTTCTTTTTGAATAAGGGGAATTACAGTAGAGACACTTTTTTCATCTGTCACATCCATCTTGTATAAAGATAAGAGGTCATGTGAGTATGCCTCACAGGAGCCTTTACGCGAAACTCCAAAGACTCTCATCCCATGGGAGCAGCAGAGGGTAGCACAACTAAGTCCTATTCCACTTGTTGCCCCAGTGATAATAATATTATGTTTCATGTTATACTTCTTTGGACTCTTTTTCATATTCCCTCTTTTGTGTATACTGCATCTCATAGTATTGATACATGAGGAGTTGTTATGTCAACGGGTAAATTACGAATATTAACAGGAGACCGAACTACAGGTCGCCTCCACCTTGGTCACTATGTCGGGTCACTTCAAAGCAGAGTTCAATTGCAACACGAATATGATACCTTTATTCTTTTAGCAGATATTCAAGCTCTTACTACCCATTTTCAGGATCCTACTCTCCTTTATGAGTCCTTATACGATGTGACGATGGATAATTTAAGTGTTGGACTCGACCCTAATGTTGTCACTATTGTGCAACAAAGTGGAGTTCACTCTATAGCTGAAATGACAATTTTTTATTCTATGCTTATTTCAGTGAATCAACTGCATCATAATCCAACAATTAAAACTGAAGCTGCAGCCTACGGGTATAATGATTTATCATATGGTTTTTTAGGATATCCTGTTTCTCAAGCTGCAGATATTACTTTTTGTAACGCCAATCTTGTTCCAGTTGGAATAGACCAGATTCCTCATATTGAATTAACTCGTAAGATTGTAAGAAAGTTTAATGATACCTACCACACATCTATTATCGAACCTGAAGCGAGGCTCTCTAAGGTGAGTAGACTTAGTGGGTTAGATGGAAATGCGAAGATGGGAAAGAGTCTTAATAATGCAATATACCTCTCTGATTCTGCTAAAGAAGTAGAAGGGAAGGTAAGGAAAGCTGTTACAGATCCTGCTCGTATTACTAAAGATATTCCTGGAAATCCAGATATTTGTAATGTCGCTAAATACCACAAAATATTCACTCCTGATGAATATGATAATATTTGCTCTATGTGTAGAAGTGCTACAATCGGATGTGTTGCCTGTAAGAAGATTCTCACGAATTCTCTTAATACTCTGTTAGATCCTTTCAGAGAGAGAAGAGCCTATTATGAAGGACACCGAGATGAAGTAACTGATATCATAAAAATGGGGACAAAGAAAGCAAATATAGTAGGTGATGAGACTGTGCAAATAATGAAAGATGCAATGCACCTTTCCCTCTAAGGGTTGTATGAATTCATCTCTTTTTAAAAAAGCATTTATTCTTTCCCTCCCCGTGATGGGAGGGTATCTTGTACTCGGATTTGCCTTTGGATTGTTAGTAGTTTCTTCAGGAATCAGTTGGTATTTTGCAACTATCATGAGCCTATTTGTCTTTGCTGGGTCGGGTCAGTTTGTCTTAATTGGATTACTTGCTCAAAAAGCTCCTTACATGAGTATCCTCATTACAATATTTCTTGTAAATTCACGCCATATTTTTTATGGGATTTCTTTTATAGACTTCTTTAGATCAATGGGAAAGAGGAAGTACTATATGATTTTTTCTCTTACTGATGAGACCTATGCAATGCTCTCATTAGTAGAACAATACCACTATAGTATTGAGGAGAAGAAGGATATCTCTTTTACCCTTGCATCTCTTCACCAACTCTATTGGGTTGCGGGTTCAACCCTCGGAGCTCTCTTTATCTCAGTAGTTCCAATAGTTACAACTGGTGTTGAGTTTTCGATGACTTCCCTTTTTGTTGTTATCTTAATTGAGCAATTGCTCAATTCGAAAGAGTACCGTGTTGCAATAATATCACTTATTGTTGCATTCTTTTTCCACTTTATGTTTATAGGGACTTCTTTCTTGCTTCCTTCTCTAGGGTTCATGCTCCTTGTCCTTTTTTATATGTATCATCTACATAAAAGGGGTGAAAAGAGTGAGTAACACCTATATTATTGTTGCAATCATTATTAGTACCCTCATTACCGTTATTACAAGAAGTCTTCCTTTTGTGATTTTTAGATCGAAAAGGAAAGTGGGACCAGCCCTCTCTTTTATTGCTAAAACACTCCCTATTGTAGTAATTACTATCTTAATTGTCTACAGCATTAGTCATATTAGTTTTGTTTCAATGAGTGGATGGATAAAGGAAGTTGCAGGAATTCTTTTTGTTGTAGCTATTCATCTATTAAAACGAAACACTTTGTTAAGTGTTCTTGGTGGTACCCTCTTTTATATGCTTCTTATACAACTTGGTCTATAAATTATCAAAAGAGGTAGGTATAGGAGAACTTTATCATAAAAAATAGACATCTCTCTTTGCAAATCACACTAAATGAGTATACAATTTTTCATTATGAAAAGAGAGAAAATTGATAGTTACGGATATGATTTTGTAGAAGAGCAATACTTAGAGAATGGTAGAGATGAATATACTCTACGAAATGGGCGAATTTCACATTGGAATGCCTTTTGGCGTAGATTAAAAGAGGATGAAATAGCCCTTTTGAAGCTCTTAGGGAATATTAGCTCTGATTGGAATAATGTCTGGGTTGAAGATCCCATAGATCTCACTCTAATTCGTAACACATCTTTTTTTGGTCTTGTTCGTATTGGCTCTCTGGAACCATCTACCATTAGTTACCATGATTTTAAACTTCCTGAAGGGATTAGAGAATCTCATATTGTCAGTTGTGATATCAACCGACACTGTGCGATCTACAAAGTTGCCTATATGTCTCACTACCAAATTGACACCATGTGTATGCTCCACCGAATTGATGAGATGGATACAACAAACCACTCAAAGTTTGGTGTGGGGGTTATTAAAGATGGGGAAGATGAGAGTGTAAGGGTCCGTATTGGGGTTATGAATGAAAATGGGAATAGAGCAATATATCCCTTTGTTTCTATGAGAGCCGCAGATGCAATGCTGTGGGGAACCTATAGAGAATACCCTGTATTGCAAAAGAGGTTAGGGGAGTTTACTAACACTACCTGTGATTCCTTAAGAGGCCATTATGGGTATGTAGGACACAATACTGTCATAAAATCGTGTCGTATTATTAAAGATGTTTTATTTGGCTCATTTGCGTATATTAAAGGGGCTAATAAGTTAAAAAATCTTACCATACAATCTGATGAACACTCTCGTACTCAAATAGGAGAGGGGGTTGAACTTGTTAATGGTATTGTAGGATACCAAGCAAGAGTGTTTTATGGAGTAAAAGCTGTTTGCTTTATCCTTGGCAATAATAGTAATTTAAAGTATGGAGCGAGAGTATTACACTCATACTTAGGAGATAACTCAACAGTGAGCTGTTGTGAAGTACTTAACTCCCTTGTCTTTCCTTTCCATGAACAGCATCATAATAATTCTTTTCTCATTGCAGCCTTAATTAGTGGGCAATCTAATATGGCAGCTGGAGCTAATATTGGGTCTAACCATAACACACGGGGAGCTGATGGAGAATTACAAGCGAAAAGGGGCTTCTGGCCTGCTCTTTCAAGTTCTTTAAAATATAATTGTTCGTTTGCTTCTTTCACCCTTATCACTAAAGGAAGTTATCCTAATGAACTCAACCTGAAGATTCCTTTTTCAATGGTGAGTTATAATGAGGCAAAAAGAACTCTTAATGTAATGCCTGCTTACTGGTGGATGTATAATCGCTATGCCCTTGAAAGAAATGAGTGGAAATTTTCAAGTAGAGATAAACGCTACTATAAAGATCAGCACATTGAGAGTGAGTATCTAAGTATCGATACGATGGATGAGATTCTTGATGCCCTTAGATACCTAGAAGATCTTGTGGGAGAGACTATGGTAAAAGAGGGGCTTGCAGAAAAGAGTGAAGACGCGGGGTATCGCGTAATAGGAAAGAAGGCTCTGGCTGAACAGTCTCCCTCTTTAGATTCCCTTAAAATATACACACATGATATTGAAAATTCAAAGCGTCCTACTCGATTGCTCAAAGTAAAAGAAGGCTACGCGGCATATCATGAAATGCTCATTTTTGGATGTATGGGTATTATTATAAAAGCTGCAGAAAAAAGTGAGATGAGCATTTCTCAATTTGAAGAAAAAGTGTTAACTACCCTAGAAACACATTC
>CAYZUR010000085.1:0-3614 GCA_964481535.1 uncultured Spirochaetaceae bacterium
ATCTTCATGTGCTACTAGAGATGTATGAATAGATTTTCCTTTTGAAGTAGATTTATTATCAGATAAAGATGTTTGTTTACTAATAAAAAACTCTTGCCTCCCAAAGAGAATATTTCCACCACTTTCTGATATCTTTAACACATTAAAATGTTCAGGATCTTGATAGATACACTCTTGGCTAATAAGTTCATTTATTATGGCTCTCCACCATTTTTTATCTTTATCCTTTCCGATTCCAAATGTTTTCAACTGATTATGTTGCTTAAGGATGATTTTTTTAGTACTCGCACCCCAAACAATATCAATAACATGATTAATCCCAAAACTTTGATGTGTCCTAGCAATAGCAGATAGCACTTTTTGCCCATCAATCGTAGCAACGATTTTTTCAGTATTGTCAGTACAGATATCACAATTACCACAATTACCAGAAAACTTTTCATTGAAATATTCCAATATCTGTTTTCGACGACATACATTCACTGAAGCAAATCGAATTATTCTATTCAGGTTTTTTTTACTGCGTTCCTTTTCTTTATCATTCATAATCTTGTTAATAAAATACTGCTGCTTTAAAATATCACTAGAACTGAAGAGTAGCAAACACGAGGAATCAAGACCATCTCGACCAGCACGACCCGTTTCCTGATAATACCCTTCGATGCTTTTAGGTAAATCACCATGAATTACATATCGAATATTATTTTTATTAATACCCATTCCAAAGGCAATTGTTGCTACCACAACTTCAACTTCATCATTATTAAAAAGATCTTGATTTTTTGCTCTTTCATTTTTTGATAAACCCGCATGATAATGGATTGCCTTTATCCCCATTCGTCTTAAGTATTCAGCAGTACTTTCAACCTCTTTTCTACTGGTTCTGTACACTATACCTGATTCGCCTTTCCGTTCTTTTATAAATGAATAAATTTGAGATAGAGGGTCATTTTTAGTCACAACTTGATAATACAATTCTTTTCTATCAAAAGAAGCTCTCACTATAAATGGATTTTTTAATGCTAAAATCTGAATTATATCTTTTTGAACTTGTTTAGTCGCAGTGGCTGTAAAGGCAGCTATGGGTATATTGGGAAATTTATTACGAAGCTGAGCAAGATAAAGGTAATCAGGTCTAAAATCATGTCCCCATTCTGAAAGACAATGAGCTTCATCTATAGCAAAAAATTTTATCTTTAATTCATGAAGCTTTTCAATATACCCATCAATTGCCAATCGTTCAGGTGATAGGTATAGTATTTTTATCTTTCCTTGATATAACTGTGAATAAATTTCAGCTGTTTCTTTTCCTGATAAACTACTATTTAGAAAAGCAGCTGGAATACCTTTTTCAACAGCTTCATCAACCTGATCTTTCATTAAAGCTATCAAAGGGCTGATTACAACTGTAAGACCATCAAAAATCATACCTGGTATTTGATAACAAAGACTTTTCCCCCCACCAGTTGGCATTGAAGTAAATACATCTTGACCTGCAAGAATAGCTTTTATAACCTCTTTTTGATTAGGTTTGAATGAATCATACCCAAAGATAGATGTGAGAAGTGATGTAGGTGTAGGGAACTGAATGTTATTCATATAGGTGTAAAATCCTTTAAATTATTTTTCTCTGAAATATTTTACAATAAAGCACTATGTAGACTAATAACAATAATTCTTCTTGATGTAGTGCAAATTATAATTCTCACTGTTGTAACTTTATCAGAATACATATAATAAAACATAACAGTATCATATAAAACACCTAAAGTTTCTTATTTGGGATAATAGTAGAAGGTATATTAAGACCCATTTTCGGCATCAGGCTCTTTTCTACGATTTGGAGGGAAAACAGTATCTGGAAATTTCAGCAAAGTATTACTATGAGGATTTAGGTTTGAGAAACCACCTATGTGGCGGGTTCAAAATATCTGATAGGGCAAAAGTAATGGAGAACGCTGTCTACCAATCACTTATACAAAATGGGTATGAAGTCACAACAGAAAAGGGGCCCTAGGGGCAAGAAAATTGATTTCATCGCATCAAAGGGGGAGAAGAAAATGTACCTTCAGGTATGCGAACGGTTTGAGACTAAGGAAAAGGGGATAAGAGAATTTAGTGATCTCCTTATTCCTCGTGATGCGTATTCCTGTTTCATGGTAACAGCGGATACTTCTATGGATGGAATGATGCAAGATGGGATCAAGGTATTCAGTCTCAAGCATTGGCTCAAAGAAGTTCAATAAATACGGTGTGAGAAAGTTTTTTAGAATTAGGGAGTATTTTCTTCTTCACCTTTTTGGTTCTCACGAATTTTTTGTACAACCGCTTTCTAGAATATCTGTTTAAAGCAGAGATATTACTATCTAGCAAGCTTTTTATCACCTTAATCAGCTCTCTTCCTGTCTAATGAGACAACTCTCCTGATACTGCTAGAGGTCTCAAATAAGTAGTTTTTGTTGTCAAGAAAATACATATGTGGTGAACACTCTGCTTTTATATTACCCACTTAATTATCAACAATTAGTTGGTATGTTAGTCTTAGGTTCAGTGGCCTTTTTTCTTGACATCTAGCAACTTTTACCCATATCATTCCACATAGCTAGTGATGTTATTCACTCTGGAAATACTGATTGATACAGTTTCTGTGAGGAGGTAGCATTGAGCGCTCCTAAGGGGATATACATGGCAGTAAAACCGGTAGACGTATCAATCATCATTCCTTGCTATAACGGCATGAGAACAGTTAAAGAGTGCCTCAATTCACTTCTCTCCCTTGATCCACAGTCTCCTTCCCATGAGATTATCGTTGTTGATAACGGTTCTACTGATGGCTCTGTTGATGTGATTACATCCTATAAACAGGTGAAACTACTCTTTGAACACAACATACAAGGTCCTTCTGCTGCAAGAAATACAGGAGTACGTGGGTCTCATGGTGCAATTCTTGCCTTTATTGACATTGACTGCGTCGTAACTGAGAGGTGGCTCATTGAAAGTGTAGCTGCCTTCGAGGACCAAAGCGTTGTAGGAGCAGGGGGGCGTATTGAAGGAACTGTGCCTAAAAATGAGATACAGGTTTGGATGAATAATGCAAAGATTCTCGATCAGGAGCGGACAGTGAATCATCAATTCATGCCCTTTCTTCAGACAGCCAATGCTTTCTTTCGAAAAGAGGCTTTTATGAAGATAGAAGGATTCGATACTGGGTTAATCTGTGGTGAAGATGCAGACCTTTCTTGGAGGATACAGAAGGAGAGTGGAGGGCGTATAGCCTACTGCCCAAAAGCATTAGTATATCATGATCATCGTGCATCAATAAAAGGACTCTATCGCCAGTCACGCACCAATGCAATGGCAGGTGCATTGTTATCAAGAAAGTGGGAAGGGGCACTACCAAAAAAGAGCTGGAAAACCAGTGTCTGGGAAGTCTGGGATCTATTTCTTTCTTGGTTGCGCCTTATTGCATCGTATCTTACCTTCAGTAGTAAGAGTAAACGATTTGGTCTGCGTCTTGACTTTCTCCACCGACTTGGGAGGAAAGATGGTATGATTCGATCGGCAATCAAGACCAAACAGTGGAGTCAATGGTGAAGGATTCCTCTTTCAATAAT
>CAYZUR010000085.1:3624-7181 GCA_964481535.1 uncultured Spirochaetaceae bacterium
CAGAACAGGCAAGAACCGGCGGTGAGATCTATAACCGATATGTAGTTCAAGGACTCATTAAGCGTGGAGTCTCCTTAGATGTCATAGCACTACAGAATATTATAGGAAAAAAAGCTCTTCATGACCCTCATAGCAAGAAAGATGCTACTCGAGCAATCCTTTCATCTTTAGAGCCTTATCGATCTTCCTCTCATGGCTCTGTGACAGTAATTTATGATTCCTGGCTCTACCGCTTTCTTTGGCCAATTATTGCAAAAGAGCGACTGCGTGGTGATTTTCGTCTCATCAGTTTCTCACAGCTATGCTATTGGGATACCTATAGCTCAGTACCATCACGGCTCTTACACCGACTCAAAACGATGGCAGCGTTAGTGCCTGCTCATCATCACATTGGTGTATCTCGTGCGGTTCTTCATTCGGACCTGGGGATGATGTATTCAAGTAAAAATAGTTCAGTGATTTATCCTGCAAGTGACTTTGCAAAAAAAGAACTTCCTCAAGCAAAAAGTGCACTCATGCCTGCAAAGCTTGTCTCAGTTGGCAATTATAATCAGCGAAAAGGATTTCATATTCTCATAGAAGCTTTATCATTGGTGTTTACAAGTCACCCTGAGCTAAAAGGTCAGGTTGTCCTGCATCTTGCAGGCAACCGCTCCTTTGATACTGACTATGTACATAGATTAAGAGAGTTGGTAGATGAGAAGTCTTTATCGAAAAGTGTCATCATGGATGACTGGATGAATAGAGATGAGATAGGTCGCCTCTTCTGTGATGCCCAGCTCTTCGTCTTTGCTTCCGATTCAGAAGGCTTTGGGATGGTAGTCCTTGAAGCGATGCTCCATGGACTGCCAGTGATTCTCGGTGACTTTATGACAGCCAAAGAACTGCTAGGTCCAACAAAAGCAGCTGGTTATATTGTCCAATCCCGTAGCCCCGAAAAGTGGGCCCAGTGCATCATTGAGTACCTCCTTAGTAGTAATAAGGAACAAAAAGGCTTAGAGGCTAAAAAACGTGCAGTGGAGATTGCCCTTAGCTGGGATGAGGTTGTCGATAAGTTTTATCAGTTGTTCGTATGATTTGTTCATACTGAACACCCCTTAAAACGATGTTCTCTTAAAGAAGAGTACTGTAGATAGTCTGTTTAATGAAAAGGAATAGTGAGATGTCAATGATAGAGAAGAACAGGTCCTCATCGATTATAAAGAACACCCTCTCTAATTACAGCCGTCAAGCTGTACAGATTCTGGTTTTTCTCGTCCTTACTCCCTTTATTGCAGATAGACTTGGAACTGAGGCGTTTGGTTTGTGGGCTCTATTGCAGGCTGTTATAGGACTGTTTGGTCTTCTTGATCTAGGGTTTGGTACTTCAGTTGTAAAATATGTTGCCCAGGCACGAAGCAGTGATGATCCTCACAGACTCTCTTATCTAACAGCAACTTTCTTTTGGGTCTATATGGTTCTAGGTGTGATTGTCATTGTTGCAGCATCTCTATTTGTGATAGCGTTGCCATCAGTATTGAATATCCCAGATAAATATGCTCAATCCGCGCAGATGGTCTTCATGCTAGTTGCCTTCAGAACTGCTTTGGGTATGCCTTTGGGTATGTTCTTGGGGGTGATGACAGGGTTCCAACGACAGTGGTGGGCAAACAGTTTCAAGATAGCAGGGACACTACTTTACGCTGGAGGTACATTTTGGGCTTTATTGGCAGTACCTTCTGTAGAGCGACTTGGTGCGGTGAACCTGATATCGAATACGATTGCAATGGCACTCGGAGCATATATATGTGTTACTCGTCTACCGGGTGTTTCTGTTAATCCTAAATTCTTTCGTCTACACATGGTTCGTGAGATATCATCATTCTCTCTGTTCATTTTTATTATCCAGGTCTCCACTCTTATCTATACGCGAGTCGATTCTCTTATTGTGCAGTCAGTACTTTCTCTCTCAGCTGTTGCTCTTTATAGCGTAGCCTCACGAATTAGTGAAGAGGCGAGTGGTATGTGTCGACAACTTACGAACGCACTCACTCCAGTTGTTGCAGAGTTACATGGAAGTGGTGATAAACAGAACATTCGAGCAGTATTGCTTCTTGGTACCAAACTCTCTACTGCTCTAGCTGTCCCACTGCTCATTGGACTGGCATTCCTTGTTGAACCATTGCTTGTAACCTGGATGGGAGAAGATTTTAGGGCAGCTACTGCTGCAAGTCAGATTCTCCTCGGGGCAATGCTCATCAGTGTCATACATGGTAATGCAGCAAATGTACTCTCTATGACAGGGCATCAGCGTTATCTTGCAGGAGCATTCTTTGGCGGCCAAGTGCTTAATATTACCCTTACTCTGATATTTATACGCTTGTTCGGCCTTATGGGGGTAGCACTAGCCACTCTGATCTCCAGTGCAGCAGTTGATATTGGACTGGTACAGCCAAAGGCAAATCAGTCAACAGGGATCTCTTTTATTCGTTTTTATTCCTCATCGGTAGTTCCTTCAGTTCTTCCTGTATTGATTATGTATGGTGCTCTATATGGTATCGTGAGGGTATATCCTCCAACTTCACTCTTTGCTATTGCAGTGATTGAAGCGGTAGCATGTGTGGTCTTTTTCGGAGCTTTCATCCTTCTCGGACTTACCAAAGATGAGCGTAGCTATATATACAATAAGATACGAAAGCCTAAAAAGAGTGTATAGATTGATTGTAATTGATGGTGGATGGTAGCTATTTTTATTTGGTAAGTATGACATTTTCTACACGACAAAGATGCCTAGTACATCCCATAGGTTCAAGGACATAGCTCTCATTAGGTACGCTTTTTATTGTCATAGTTTTATATTATAGATGAGTCAAATATCGGCAGATTGCTTATACTGCTAGAAAGTATTAAGATTAATATAATGAAATAATCAGTAAATTTTTTTAATTTCTAGATACGTCTATTTCTGTATTGAGAAATAATTTGAATTGTCTTTTCTAAAATTTTACTACTAAATTTTTATGAAATTATTTAATTTTTTTATATCAAAAAAACGGAGTAAAGAAATGGCAAAACGACAGACAAGGAGTGATTGTACAGTTGGGGCATTAGAGAAAAAGAATGGTCTTCCTCCTGGAACAATACGAAATAAAGATGGTAGAGATACAAGAAGTGACAAACAAATTGGGACAATACGAGAAGAAGATAAAAAGAAGAAGTGATTGATGATATGATTTATACCAATCGTGATTAATTTTTCTGAGTATCACGAATCCAAAGAGTTTTGATGATAACACATTGTGTTTAAGGGGTGTTTGTTACTCACTCTTTCATACAATATGGGCTAATCAATTGATTAGCTCATATTACACAATATCCTTTTGATATAAGAATGAGGAAAAATAGTCAGGTACTAAAAAGATACTTTATGGAATGAAGTTCTGTTAGAGATATCTTTAAGCCCCAGCTGACCAAACTGATTTGCACCTGTTGTCCACACAGACCCATCATTTTTTAGAATAATAGTATGAGCAGATCCACTTTCAATTGTTTTTGTACCAGAGATATCAACCTGGGTA